>DBCX01000062.1 GCA_002293275.1 Cyanobacteria bacterium UBA947
TATATATAAAGTATATATTCACCCAAAAATTGCCTTTTTTGTTAATTTATATTAAAATAAAAAAATGATTGAAAGATATTCGCGCGAAAAGATGAGAAAGATTTGGGATTTGCAGTCCAAATTTAATTATTATTTGAAGGTGGAAATCGCGGCGGTGCAAGCTTATGAGCAGTTGGGCAAATTCCCTGCGGATACGGCTGACAAAATCAAAAAGGCCGCAAAGTTTGACCTCAACCGCATCGCAGAGATAGAAAAAGAAACGCGGCACGATATTATCGCGTTTTTGCAGAACGTCAACGAAAACATCGGAGCGGATTTGGCAAAATACATGCACGCCGGGATGACAAGCTCGGATGTGATTGACACAGCGTTTGCGCTGCAAATCCAAGACAGCGCCGCATTTATAAAAGACGCTCTGAACGAAAATATTGCCACGCTTCGCGCACTTGCAAAAGCGCACAAGGACACTGTTTGCGTCGGGCGCTCTCACGGGATGCACGCGCAGCCGATGACTTTCGGGGTGAAACTGTGCAGCTGGATTGATATTTTAGAGCGCCAGAGCGAAAACTTTTTACTCGCGGCAGAACAAATCCGCGTCGGGCAAATCTCCGGCCCAATCGGGACTTACAGCCAAATCCCGCCGGAGGTTGAAACAATCACCTGCGAAAATCTCGGACTAAAACCCGCTCGGATTTCAACGCAAATTATTGCGCGCGATTATCACGCGTATTTTATGCAGTCGCTGGCGCTGATTGCGACCGTTTTGGAACAGTTCGCGACCGATATCCGGCTGCTGCACCAAAGCGAAATTCTGGAGGTCCAGGAGGGTTTTGGCACCGGTCAAAAAGGCTCCAGCGCTATGCCGCACAAAAAAAACCCTGTTTTAAGCGAAAACCTTTGCGGGCTTGCACGCGTTGTGCGCGCGAACTGTCAGGCCACACTTGAAAACGTTGTGCTCTGGCACGAACGCGATATTTCGCACAGCTCAGCTGAGCGCATAATCTTCCCCGACAGCCTGATGCTGGTTGATTTTATGCTTGACAGGTTTAACCAGATGATGCAAAATCTCGTGGTCAACAAAGAAAATATGCTTAAAAACGCCAACGATGAGAATGTTTTATCGCAAAAAATTCTGCTGAATCTTATTGAGCAGGGCAAAACTTATGACGAGGCGTACTCAACCGTCCAAAAAGCCGCGTTTGGCGGTAAACTAAAAGAAATCGCACCGTCCGGCCTTGACGTGCAAGATTTTCTGCAAAATATCAACACAATATACGCGAGGTTCATGTGAGCACAAACCAGCTGAAAAACGAGATTTTGACGCGGCTTATTGAGGCGTTCTACGCGAACGATTTTGCGGAAGAGGCGCGGCTGATACCGTTTGTGATGCGCCCGAAAGGCCACGAGGTGCCGTTTCGGTGCTGTATTTATAAAGAGCGCGCGATTTTGCGCGACAGAACCATCGCAGGGCTCGGGTTTTCAATAGAGGCAACCGACGAGTCCGAACGCGTTGCAAGGCTTGCAAAAAAAGCGCTTGAACGCGAGGTCCCGGAGAAAAACCCGCTCACTATCTTGCAAACCGCCTGTCAGGCGTGCGTTCCGGCGCGGATTTATGTAACCGACCTTTGCCAAGGCTGCGTCGCTCGCGAATGCAAGCACGCGTGCAAATTTGATGCAATCACAATATCCGACAACAAATCCTCCATCGACCCTGCCAAATGCAAAAACTGCGGGCTGTGCGTGAGCGCGTGCCCTTATCAGGCGATAGCAAAAAGAATCGTGCCGTGTGAAAAGGCCTGCCCTGTTGATGCCATCTTCAAAGACGAGTCGGGCGAAGTTAAAATAGACTTTGACAACTGTATTTTTTGCGGCAAGTGCGTCGGGGCGTGCCCGTTCGGCGCGGTCCACGAAAAAAGCCAGATTATTGACGTATTAAAACAAATAAAATCCGGTGCCAAGGTTGTCGCAATGGTTGCGCCGGCAATAATGGGCCAGTTTGAATGCACACCGCAGCAGCTAAAATCCGCGATACAAAAACTCGGATTCAATGAAGTTTACGAGGTCGCACAAGGTGCCGATATTACAATCAAAAACGAGACGGACGAGTTTGAACAGCGGCTTGAAGAAGGCGCCGAGTTTATGACAACATCGTGCTGCGCGAGCTACAATGAGTTTGTCAAAAAACATCTGCCCGGGCTGCAGCCGTTTGTTTCACACACCAAAACGCCGCTTTATTACACCGCCGAGCTTGTTAAAAAAGAGCATCCGGACGCCGTCACGGTATTTTTTGCGCCGTGCGTTGCAAAACGTATTGAGGCCGCGGAAAATCCCAACGTCAATTATGTGATAAATTACGAAGAATTGAACGCGTGGTTCAACGCCGGGACAAACGGGGCAAACGAATGGGGCGAAGGTTCAGATTTCAAATATAATGCCAGCGCGGGCGGCAGAGGGTTTGCGGGCACCGGCGGGGTCGCAAAGGCTGTCCAATCGCTTTTGCCCGACGATATCCCAACGCAGGCGCTCATCATCAACGGTTTGGACAAAGAGTCCATAAAATCGCTAAAAACCTACGCAAAAACAGGCGAGTGCGATGCGGGGAATTTGATTGAGGTTATGGCGTGCACAGGCGGGTGTCTTGGCGGAAACGCGACCGTCAGCGAGTACAAAGCGGCCGCAAAACGGCTTGAACAATATGTGGAGAAAGAATAATGCTAATTACAATGCGGCCGGGTGTGCCAAAAGAGAATGTGGAAAAAGTTATAGAATTCGTTGAGTCGCGCGGGTTTGCGGCGCACACGATAGTTGGTGAAATTAACACCGTCATCGGCGCTGTCGGTGAAAAAACCATTGACCCGCGCGATATTGAGCTGCTTGAAGGCGTAGCGGAAGTCATCCGAATCACATCCAGCTACAAGCTTGCCAGCAGAACATTCCAGCCGGAAGACACCGTAATTGAAGTCAACGGTGTAAAATTCGGCGGCGACCATCTGGGCCTGATTGCAGGGCCTTGCACGGTTGAAAGCTTTGAACAGCTTGACAAAACAGCTGCCGCGCTTGTTAAATCAAACGTAAAAATCCTGCGCGCAGGCGCATTCAAACCGCGCACATCACCGTACGCGTTCCAGGGACTCGGCGAAGAAGGGCTGCAAATGCTGCGCGAAGCCGCCGATAAATACTCAATGGCCGTAACATCCGAGGTGATGGAGATTTCGCAAATTGAAGCTTGCGAAAAATACGTTGACATCTTGCAGGTCGGTGCGCGCAACATGCAAAACTTCAACCTGCTGCGTGAGTTGAGCAAAATCCGCAAGCCGGTCATGATAAAGCGCGGGCTCGCCGCAACGTTTGAGGAGCTTTTGATGTCTGCAGAATATGTGCTCTCCGGCGGGAACAAACAGGTTCTGCTGTGCGAGCGCGGCATCCGGACGTTTGAACGCGTCACGCGCAACACGCTTGATTTGTGCGCCATTCCGGTGCTTAAAAAAGTCAGCCACCTGCCGGTTTTAATCGACCCGAGCCACGGAACAGGGTTGCGCGACAAGGTTGCGCCAATGTCACGCGCCGCGGTCGCAGCCGGTTGTGACGGGCTCATCATAGAAGTCCACCACGAGCCCGACAAAGCGCTGTGCGACGGCGCACAATCGCTTTATCCGTCGCAATACGACACGCTCTACAACGAAATCAAGCAAATCGCGCCGATAGTAGGTAAAACTATATTATGAAATCCGCAAAAACAATCGCATATCTCGGCCCGGAAGGCTCATACTCGCACTGCGCGACAGAGTTTTTCGCATCGCAGTTAAGCGGCAGCCCTGCGTATTTACCCCTGAAAACAATCCGGCAGGTTCTGGAATACGCCGACCAAACACCGGATACCGTGGCTGTTTTGCCGATAGAAAACTCCGTTGAGGGCACCGTGCGAGAAACAATTGACAATCTTATCCGTACAAAAAATCTGCAAATCCTGCGCCAGACGATTATGCCGATAAAGCACTGCCTGATTAGTCAAAGCACTGACATTCACACCGTAATTTCGCACCCGCAGGCGCTTTCGCAATGCCAGAATTTTATCCACGAAAAAAAATTAAACACGATTGAAGCGTCAAGCACCGCCGCTGCCGCGCAGAATTTGCAGCCCGGCCACGCAGCAATCGCGAACGAAAAAACCGCAAAACTCTACGGTCTAAATATCCTGCACGAAAATATTAACGATTATCCCGACAATTGCACGCGTTTTGCGCTCATCGGGGGGTGGGACACACCCAAAGGTGCCTCAACCCTGCTCGCCTTTTCAACAAAAAACGAGCCCGGCGCGCTGCTGAAAATTCTGCAAATATTCTACGATTACAACGTCAACCTTTCGCACATCTCATCGCGGCCGTCCAAAACGAGCCTCGGGGAATACACGTTTTTCGCGGAATTTGACGGTTACGACCAAAAAATTCTTGACGAGATTAAGCAGCACACACAATTTTTCAGGCTGCTCGGCAGCTACGATATAATCCCATACAGGGGTAAATGAGCCGGTGTCCGCGTTGTAATTAAACGATTACGCCGTACAGATCGTAATCATCAACGCTTTGGATTATGACATTTTCTATATCGCCCGGCACCACAGGGTTTTTTGACTGCGCGTAAACCAACCCGTCAACTTCCGGCGCGTCATAGGAAGAACGTAAAATCACGTGCTCGTCGGTGAAACCTTCCACAATACACGGCAAAATTGTACCGACACGCTGCTCGTTTACCTCGCGCGAAATCTGCTGCTGAAGCTGCATCAGGCGCTTGCGACGCTGTTTTTTCACTGCCGCGCTCACTTGCGGTTTTAACGCGTACGAGTATGTGTCTTTTTCGCGTGAATACTCAAACACACCCATTTTTTCAAACCGCGCGGATTTTACAAACTCGTACAGGTGCTCAAATTCTTCCTCCGTTTCACCCGGGTATCCGACAATGAACGCAGTCCTGATTGCAACGCCCGGAATTTTTGCACGGATTTTTTCCGGCGGTAAAATCAAGGGCCGTTTCATCCGGCGCAAAACATCCGGGTGCGAATGCTGCAAGGGCAGGTCAATATATTTTACGACCTTGTCTAATTCTGCGATAGTATCAAGCAATTCGTCCGTCAGCGTTGACGGGTATGCATACATAATTCTTATCCACGACAGTTCCTCAATCGCGTTCAATTCATGCAAAAGCCGCGGCAGCGTAAGCTCCCCATAAATATCTTGACCATACGCCGTTGTATCCTGGGCAACAAGCACAACCTCCGCCACACCTTTTTGCGCGAGCGCGCGAGCCTCGGCGACAATTTTTTCAATGGGCCGCGAATGGTATCTGCCGCGCAGTTTTGGGATTATACAATAACCGCACTCGTAATTACAACCATCCGCAATTTTTATATAAGAGCTCGCACCGACGGTAATTTGTCTGCGCTCCACATCTTCAGGGTAGACACATTTTGGCGTGTCAGAAATCGCGCTCACGAAATTTTCAACAACTTCAACAATGCGCCCCAAGTCCGCTGTCCCAAGCATCGCCGCAATCTCAGGGATTGCCGCGCGCAGTTCTTCCTTGTGTTTTTGCGACAGGCATCCTGTTACGACAACTTTTTTTCCGCTCTGCGCGGCAGCCAGGATGCTCTGCACAGACTCTTGCTCTGCATCGTGGATGAACGAACACGTATTGACCACAACCACATCGGCACCGTCGGCATCCAGTGAAATCTCGTGCCCTGCGTCCGCGAGCAGCCCGAGCATCAGTTCGGCATCAACTAAATTCTTCGCACATCCGTGGTTTAACAACGCTATTTTCATCATCAATTCGCCATATATGACTGGAACAGCGGCAGGTACAACGCCAGCGCCAGTGTGAGTACAATACCGCCGATTACAATAAGCATCACAGGCTCAATCATTTTTGTCATCGCATCAATAATCGCATCAAGTTTTTTGTCAATGTAGTTTACCGCGTGCGCCAGCATATCACCCAAACGCCCGGACTGCTCACCTGTCGCAATCATAAACAAAAGCATCTTGGGCATCGCACCTGTAGAACGCAGTGCCACAGACAAATGCTGACCTTGCTGCACCTTCATTGAAGCGCTCTCTACCGCCTCTTTTAACGTAAAATTGGTCAGCGTTATGGTTGATAATTTCAGCGATTCAACTATCGGCACACCCGCATCATAGGCCACCTGCAACACCGCCATAAAGTTTGCAAACTCCGCAAACTGCGTAAATTCGTCCAACAACGGAATTTTCAGTACCGTCTTGTCAATCTGCCGTTTTGACGGCTCCCACCTGATGAAAAACGCTGTACCTCCAATCATTGAGAAAAATATTATAGGTGCCATAAACCAATATTGTTTCAAAAACACCCCCACCGACATCAGCGTCGCGGTAATCCACGGGAGCTCTTGTCCGTTGGTCTCAAACATATCTTTGAAAACAGGGAAAACGAACATCAACATAACAAGCGTAATCAAAACCGCAAGACAAATGGTGAACGCCGGATACATCAATGTCCCGATAACTTTGCCTCTGACGGCGGCTTCTTTTTGCTGCAATTCAAGCAGACGCTGCAAGGTTGTTTCCAGCTCACCTGCGTCCTCACCTGCCCGCACAAGCCCTATATAAACCTGACCGAACTGCTGCCGGTATTTTGAAATCGTGTCCGCAAAAGTTGAACCGCTCATGATTTGTTTACGCAGCTCGTGCGCAACCGCTCTGACGTTTGCTCTTGCCGCGTCCTGCTCAATAAACATCAATGATTCAATAATAGAAATCCCTGATTCTGCGAGGATTTGTAACGTTGAGGTAAATTCAATACGTTCTTGAAGCGACAGAGTTTTTATGGGCGCAATTTTTTGGTCTTTGGCTTCCTCTTTTCGTACACCCAATCTGTCTTCTGTTATCTGCGTCGGGACAAGGCCCATGCTGCGGATATTTGAGCGCGCATCTTTCAGGCTGTCAGCCTCAATTTTGCCCTTGATTATGTCTTTGTTGTTTTTCAGTGCGGTATAACTAAAGATAGCCATTAATTTTTCCTTATTCGTTCACCACACCGAGCACACGTATAAACTCGCTGACGGTCGTTTCTCCGTTGAGGATATGTCTTATACAAGACTGGCGTAAAGTCACCATACCGTGCGACACCGCGGCCTCTTCAATCTCAATATCGTGAGCGCCCGATGCAATAAGTTTTTTGATATCTTTGTTGATTTCCATGATTTCATACAAACCCATACGGCCTTTGTAACCGGTGAATTCGCAGTTGTTGCAGCCTTTTGCTTTATATATCGGCTTTTGCATAAACTCATTCATAGCCGCCGGATCACTTATTATCAATTTCGCCTCTTCCTGCGTTGCATGGCATTCTTCTTTACAGCTGTTGCAAAGCTTTCTGACAAGCCTTTGAGCGATTACACCTGACAGTGTTGATGCCACAAGGTAGTCCTTTGCGCCCATCTCAATAAGCCGCGTAACCGTCGCAGCCGCTGAATTTGTGTGGACAGTGCTTAATACAAGGTGACCTGTGAGCGCTGCGGAAATCGCAATCTCAAGCGTTTCAAAGTCACGAATCTCACCGACCAGAATGATGTCCGGGTCCTGACGTAAAATCGCACGCATACAAGATGCAAAAGTGATACCGGCTTTCGGGTTCACCTGCGTCTGGTTAACACCCTCCAGCTTAATCTCAACCGGGTCTTCAATCGTTGCAATATTTACAAACTCCTCGTTCAAACTTTTCAAAATTGAGTACAGCGTGGTCGTTTTACCGGAACCCGTCGGACCGGATGTCAAAATAACACCGTTCGGACAGCTTGTCATAATTTTAACTTTTTTGATATCTTCCGTACTGGCACCTACAAGATTAATATCTTTATCTGCCGCATTCAAGCTCACAGCCGGCGCCAACACACGGATTACAATCTTTTCCTTGCCGCTGACAGGCAGCGTACCGATACGAAAATCGTATGAGTTATCGTTGTATTTCATGGAAAATGTTCCGTCCTGCGGTCGTCTGTACTCTGCAATATCAAGCCGTGACAACACCTTGAAACGTGCCAGCACCGAGCTTTCAACCTTCGGCGGAATATCAAAGGTTTTTTTCAGCATACCGTCTTTTCTGTACCGTACCTGATACCCTGTCAGGCGCGGTTCTATATGAATATCCGAGATTTTCTCCTCAATCGCCGTTGTAATAATCTGGTTGACAAGTTTTGCAACAGCACCTGTGGCATCTTTGAGCTCACCTTCAACTTGCTCCCACAAAGTTGCATCATTGCCAAATTCATCGGATTCAGCCTCCATCTGCCGGATAACTTTTTGGGTTTCTTTCAGCGACGAGCTAAAATGACTGCGCCACGCATCTTCAAACTCAAAGTGTGTGATGAGATATTGTCTGGGGTTTTGACCTGTCAGATAAATTATCTCCTTTAACACCTCAGGTTTCAAAGGCGCCACCGAACCCAATGATAATGTTTTGCCGTCCGAATGGATTGGTATAACCTGATGCGATCTTATGAAATCTTCAGGCAATAACGTCACGAACTCGCGCATTTTTGCAAGCTGTTCTGTTGCGACCACCTCGGCGTTTGTCTGCATCGCAAGAATTTCTTTCAACTGCGCAAGCGTTATATGCCCCATTGAGAACAATGCCGAGCCCAGCGGCATTTTTTGTTTCTTACTTTCCGCGAGCCCTTGCAGCAGCTGCACATCTGTTATGTAACCCTTCGCAACAAGTATCTCCCCGATTTTACCTTGCATTTGAATATCAGGTTTGCAAATTTCAATCAACTCGGGCAGGTCACTGTCCGGGATTTGGATAAATTTTAACTGCTCGGCAAAGACAGATTTCAACCGTTCGGCAACCGCGTTTTTATCGGTTGTTGAGTCCACCGCAACAAATACAAACCCGTCTTTGATGTTCACCGGCACAAACCGCAGCGACTCCATAATCGCTTTGTCCACTTTGTTCACCACCTGCGGGCTCAAGCTGCTTTTCAATTTCATTAATAGTTCATTCATCACAAATTCTCTCTTACATCTTCATCATTAATTATTTTAGGTGTCAGCATAATAATCATTTCTTCTTTTACTTTTGATGTTGCAGTACTTCTAAAAAGCGTGCCTATCACCGGCAAATCGCCAAGAATCGGCACTTTTGAGACGTCTTTAGATTCCCGTTCGTTAATCATACCGCCAACAATAAGCGTTTCACCGTCTTTTATGCGTACATTTTTAAGCTCAAGGTTTCTGCGGCTCAACAGCGTTGCCAGCAAGTCTTCTGTCTCAACACCCTCACCTGTGACAGCATAAACCCTTCCCGCCTCAATCGCATAGTCAGGCGTTATATCAAGCGTCACATAACCGTCCGGACTAATAAACGGAGTTATGCTGATTTTGATACCCTGATCTTCGGCAATTTCAAGCGTTTTTTGGACAACCGGCTGACCGAGGATACCTTGAATCACCTGAGATGTTACGGATTTGACGTAATCAGACGTCATATCAATGACAGACTCTTGTCCGTTGGTGATAAGTATCCGCGGGTTGGAAACGACTCTGGCCTTGCGGTTTTCTATCAGGTAATTGATTGAGTAGTGGACACCGGGATCACGAGAAAACAGGTGCGGATAATCCGGCACACCCGGAGTGTTCCCGAAAATACCTCCGGGGTTCTTGCCAAGTGACGTGGTGCCGCCCGTACCAAAGCTGGCGGTCAAGTATTTTGTCTGCAGGTTCCAAATATTACCGAGCGTTTTTTGCCCGTCCTCGTTAACCTCTATAATCGCGACCTCAAGATACGCCTGCGGCTGTTTTTTATCGGTTTTTACAATAAAATCTTTAATCATCTCAATCTGCTGCGGTGAACCGCCAAGGACGTTGACCGTACCTTGCCCTGCATAATACGATACCGATAAGCTTTGCAGCCCGATAGATGTCAAGTTGCCGGCCGTTGCCTTGTTGGCAAAAGTACACGCCACCTTACCTGCGTTTATTGAAAGCTCTTCACCATCGCCGGAGCCGCCGCCGGAAGCTGCTGATTGACCTTCTGATACCCCAAGCGCGTTGGGCAAAAGCTGTGTACAAATCATCTCCGCCATCTGCCCCGGAGTTGTGTGGTTAACCTTGAAAATTGTGTTCGTCGGCTGGATATCAAATTTCTCCACAACCCGTTTTGCCATTGCAACCTCGTTCTTACCGCCGAATATCAGCAGCTCGTTGGTTGAAGGGTTTGTGATTGCAATCTCACCGCCTGAGATACCGGGTTTGTTTATCCCGTAAATATTCTTGTTCAAAAACTCGGCAATAGTCGCGGCATCAACGTACTTTACAGGGATTGATGTCATCTCCTGCTTGGCTGCGTTAAAGTCCTTGACCGTAACGGATGCAATGATGAGCGTGTCCCCGTCCAAAACATAGGTCAGATCGGTTATCTCCATAACCATCTCAAACGCCTTGTTCAGCGGGACTTTAACCAAATCAAGCGTAACTTTTTGGTCTTTGACGCTCGGGTGCAAAATAATATTCAACCCCGCCTTGTCCGCAAACATCCGCAAAACCTGCGAAACATCCGAATCACGCAGCGATAAGGTCACCGGCGAATTCTTTTTGGTGATACTGACCTCACCTTTCAGCGGCATTGAGGTTTCTTTCGGTATCTCGCGCAATTCCGGCTTCATATCCTGCGTTGCGACCGCGCTAACATTTGTAAACACGAACGCCGCTAACATTAATCCTGCAAAAATTCTTCTTTTCATTATTTGTTCTCCGATTTTCATCTGTTACCGCCAAACTTGGTTTCCAGATTTGATATTGTGTTGAAATTCATACCGTCCTTGGTAAATAGCTCGCNNACTTTACTGTAACACTTTTTTGCCCGATTGACAAAACCCTGTAATTATTTATAATATCGCCTATGCGCACAAGAAAATCGGCACCGTTTATGTT
Source organism: Cyanobacteria bacterium UBA947 (assembly GCA_002293275.1). GTDB lineage: Bacteria > Cyanobacteriota > Vampirovibrionia > Gastranaerophilales > Gastranaerophilaceae > UBA947. The sequence goes on from DBCX01000062.1 coordinate 10,962, forward strand.
AATAATCGCAGACGGCGAACCCGAATCATATAAAATCCCCGTAACCTTTGTGGTAATGACATTTGCGGCATTCGTATTGGCGCTGAGGTCATCAGGCGGTGTAATCAAGTCCGAGGATATGTAATAACCGCCTTCTTCACTGGCATCAGGTACAAACGGGTCTGCGCGGCCAATGACCTCAACGGTTATTGTGGTCGTTTTGCCGCTCACTTCCGGCACATCCGAGGCCAGACCTGCCTTTACACCGTCATTGCCTACGTTGATAACAGAGACATTACTATCATCCGGAAACTCCAAAGTAGCCTCTTTTTGCGCACAACCGCTGGCCACAGTCGCAACTGTCAAGGCCATAAGAATAAATTCCGTTGTCTTTTTAAAGCTATTTCTCAATTTTGGTACCAATATCCTTTATAAGATTGTACGATATTTATCGCAACAAATTCTCATCTATACGGTGGATTTGTGGGTAAAATTATGAGTAATGCAGGGCAAACGGGATAAAAGTGGTGCCGCGACACACTGTTACAAATAAAAAGTGCCGCGTCTCGGAATCGAACCAAGGACACANNTGCTCTACCAACTGAGCTAACGCGGCAAGTTCATGGTTATTGTAACATGTAAAACTTGAAGGTCAAGGGAACGGACGCGTAAGGTTGTCCGCATTTTCATGTCCACAGAAACGCTAACTTGAGGATTTTTTGAGAATATCCTATTCAAAATCAAACAAATCTTTGACAGGCACATCAAGTACTCTTGCTAACTTAAAAACGGTTTTTAATCCGGGCCTATTTATATTAACCTCAATTTTACCAAGAAAATCATGGCTAATACCGGCTTTTTCAGCGAGTTGTTCCTGTGTTAAACCTGCCTTTTCTCTAAAATATTTTATTTTTAAACCTAAGAGTTTATATTCTTTGTCAAAATCCATTTGACTATTTTACTGGATATGATAACATAATTGTACTGGAATATATCCAGTACAAAGGAGTAATCATGAAAAAAGCAGAAGAC
>DBCX01000032.1 GCA_002293275.1 Cyanobacteria bacterium UBA947
TACCTTGCAGAACACGGCGGGTTTGATTTTCTGGCGGCGGTTGACGACTACCTGAAAGTCCATTCCACGCTAAAAACCCTGCCGCAAGCGCTTGTTATCGTTGACCTCTCAACAGATACCGAAAAGTCGTTGAGCTTTATATCAACTGTCGCGGCCGAGTTTGAGCATTGCGCGATAATCGCGCTGTCCGACAAACCTGACGTAGACCTTGCCGTAAAAGTTATGCGAAGCGGGGATTTGGTTTCGCTGCCGCTGATAAAAACGGATTTTATCGCCGCGCTTTCAAAAGCACGGGAGGAACTGACAACCGACAGCAAGAAAAAAGCCGGCTGCCGCGTCATAACGGTGTATTCAAACAAAGGCGGTATCGGAAAAACCTCCATCGCCTCAAATCTCGCGCTTGAACTTGCGAAAATAACCAAAGAGGATGTGGCGCTCGTGGATTTGAACTTCCAGCTGGGCGATTTGACAACATTTATGGACGTAAAACCCGCGTTCACAATATCTTATATGTTTGAAAACCTGAACAAAATCAACAAAGAGTTCCTTTTGAATACGATGGAGCGCTATAAAAACTCAAACCTGTACGTGCTCGCGGACCCGCCGTTTTTCAAGCAGGCACAGGATGTTTCACGAAAGCAGCTCGGGCAGTTCTTTGAGATTCTGCGCGAAACCTTCACCTATGTGGTTGTTGATACCTCGTCAGGGCTTGATAACAAAGCGATTAGCGTGCTGGACAACTCGGATTTGGTGCTTTTGCCAACGATTGTGAACCTGCCTGCGCTGCGCAACTGCCAAAAATGCCTTGCACTGTTCAAAGAGCTCGGCTACCCTGACAAAAAAATTAAGGTTGTTTTGAACCGGTTTATGGAAAACGACGAGATATCCGAGGACGAAATTGAGGAGCTTTTGGACCGCGGAATCTACTGGAAAATCCCAAACAACTATTTTGCGATGATGGCATCAATTAACAAAGGTGTTCCGGCCGCGGAACTCAACCCTGAAACCAACGTGGCGCAATCATTCAAGGACCTTGCGCTTCAGGTGTCCGAAAGTATCTTTAAACAAGAGCTTGAAGATGATAAAAGATAGATTTCGCGATGAGGGCTCGCCCGAGGAGCTTCTTCAAAAGAAAATCGCCCAAACGCCTGTTTGGGACGAGTTTACGCCGGAAGAACAGGCGGCCTTGAAACAAACTTTTTTACAAAACTTATTAAAGAATAACGAAGACATGCCGTAATAGTATTTGGAAGGACTTGATTATGGTAGATGAAGTTAAAGGTGTTAGTGCTGTACCGGGAGGTACCGGCGGCGCAGAGTCTCCGCAAAAACCCGCTCCTGCGGGCAAACCTAAGGTGGATATAATATTTGATATAAACGGACGTCGGATAGATGATGGTGTTGACAGCTTGGGACGCGAGTATTACATCAACTACTACGATAACGGTGAGCAGCTCATGGAACGGCTCAACCGTCATACGGGCGAGCGCGAACTCCTTATGCGTGATAAGTACGGCAGAACGCAGACACGGCAAGTATTTGACCATACGGGAAAACAAACACGGTTTGAAGAATACGACACTGAAAACGGCAAATTAGTTCAGTGCGAAAAGTTTGAATACGATGAAACAGACCGGCTTCAATCAATGAGAACCTACAAAGATGACAAACTTGTAAGCACAGAAACATTTGAGTACGATAAATACGGCAAACTTGTTAAAAGCAGCATAGAAAAGTTTTAATTGATTATTTTTTCGTTACAAAAATTAAATTATTGTTGCGGACGGTATCCTTTAATCATATAATGAGGTTCAGGCAGTTGATTTTGGAGGGACTAAAATGAGTTTGGAAGCGGTATTTCCACAATTAGAGCGGTCGATTAACCCGACGCATGACATAAAGCTTTTTGCGGGGCGCTCCAACCCTAAACTTGCACAAGAGATTGCCGACCATTTGGGCACATCAATCGGGCCGATGGTTGTGAAAAATTTTGCTGACGGCGAGATTTACGTTCAGGTAAAAGAGAGTGTTCGCGGGGATGATGTTTTTATTATCCAGCCGTTGTGCGGCGCGGTGAACGAGAATCTTATGGAGCTTTTGATTATAATAGACGCGTTCAAGCGTGCGAGCGCAAAGACCATCACCGCCGTTATTCCGTATTATGCCTATGCGCGCCAGGACAGAAAAACCTCCGGCCGTGAGGCAATCTCTGCAAAACTTATCGCGGATTTGCTGACAACCGCGGGTACCGACCGGATTTTGGCGATGGATTTGCACACCGGTCAGGTTCAAGGGTTCTTCAATATCCTTGTTGACCACATTTATGCGACACCGATTTTGGTAAGCTATATCAAAAACCTCGGTATTGACCCGGATGATATGGTGGCTGTCAGCCCTGATACGGGCGGGGTTGCACGGACACGTCACTTTGCAAAAGCGCTTGACTGCTCGCTTGCGATTATAGACAAACGCCGCGACAAACACAACGAGGCCATCGCAAGCCACGTAATCGGTGATGTTGCGGGCAAAGACTGTGTTATGTTTGACGATATGATTGATACAGCCGGTACAATTTGCGAGGCGGCGCGCGTTTTGAAAGAAAAGGGTGCCAAAGATGTTTATGTGTGCGCGGCACACCCTGTTTTCTCGGGGCCTGCGGTTGAAAGGCTTGCCAACTCCGTGATAAAAGAATGTATTGTGACAAACACGATTCCTCTTGATATGTCAAAGATGCCAAAGAATGTTACTCAGCTTTCAGTTGCGCCGCTTTTGGGGCAGGCGATTGCGCGGATTCACGATGACGAATCGGTCAGCTCGCTGTTCGGGTTTGAAAAGGATATGCTAGTCTAAACGCAGTAGATTTGGGCAAAAACGTGAAAGTTTTGCTTTCGGCTGCCGATAAAAAAAGGTAAGAGTACAGGGCGAAAGCCTTGTGATTCCTCCCTAAGTTTGTCAGCCGTTCTCGTGTTAGAATGGCTTTTTTTTACGATAAAACCATAAAGGTCGCACGTGACGGGACGCTGCCTTCGGGCGTTATCAGGGTGCCGAAATTAGCTTTAAAATCTTCTATTGTATAAACGGCCTCGTTTGCGGTATTGTGGGATTCTGTCAGATAAACCTTGCCGTTCTCAATTTTATTTATGACGTAGCTGTGGTTGGTATCCTCGCTTGCGCGGGCGGCGATGCTCATCGCAACGTTTGGTTGTTTGGTTTGGAAATACTCCACCGCCGCATCAATATCATCGCAGACAAGCGGGGTATTTGGCGGGATTTCAGATGAGGTGATGCCGGATTCCAGCGCAACCGATTGCGCCTTTTTGCCGGTGAGCAGCTCATACGTCCAGGCGGACGAGCCGCCGTTGATGGAGTATTGGCCATAAGGCTGTTCTTCTTTAAAAAACTTTTCAAACGCAAGTTCAAAGGCGCGCACGTCATAGTCGCCTTCACTCAAATGGGTTGCCGATTGCAGCTGCTGCTGGGTGAACGTGTAGGTTTTCGGATTATCTTTTCCGGGTTCACCGGCGATTTTTACCGTAACAGCGCCTGTGCGCGAGATGGAAATATTATCGCTCAAAATCTTCTGGCCTTCTTTGGTGTTTGACAAAGAAACAATCCCGCTTAAAACCCAGCAGTCGCCGACCTGGCTGCTTTGCGAGATAACTTTATCAAATCTGCCGTTTGCCGCATCAATGAAGTTACCTTCGCTGTCGCATTTTGCGGTTGTCAGAACCCTTTTGGTAACCTCATCATAACAAACCCTCCGGGCTAGTTTTCCGGTGTTGACGTCAAACATATCACGAATAACTTTGCCGCCCTCAACAGGCCAGTGCTGCTCTAATAATTTGCCGTCACTGTTAAGCACCTGTTTTTCTTCCCATTTGCCGTTTTTGTCGTAAAAAACCATATTCGTTTTACCGTTATGATAGCTGGTCTGCTGGATTATGTTACCTGTTGATGGGTCAAAATAGGATTTTGAAGGTTGTTCATTCTCCACATAAACAGTCTGCTGAATTTTGTGGCCTGTTGACGGGTCAAAATGTGTAACCGAAGATTTTTTATTGTTCACATAAGCAGTTTTTTGAACAAGATCGCCTGATTCCGAATAAAAATTGGATTCTTTGAGATTGTTGTCTTTATCTCTGATATTTTGGCTATAAGTACCGTCCTTATAAAACGTTATGACTTCGTCTGTTTCTTCACCAAAAGCAAAAGCAGCGCTCGGAGTTCCATCTTCGTTGTATTGGATTTGGCTTACCTTGTTGCCGTTATCATCGTACACAAATTGCACCTTGACCGTTGTCCCGTCAGCGTGGTAGTTGTTGCGCACAACCTGATCAGGCTGCGGCTTGAACCTTTCGTCAAAAATTTCCCGCAGCGATACCGTATCCTCTCGTTTTGATGACACAACAGGTGTGGTCGTTGGCGAGCCGGTAAAGACAATATCAATATCGCGCCCTGTCTTTTCAACATAAGTCCGCTGGAACTCATAAGGCACATTTATTTCGTTTTTAAATCTACTATTGGTACGTTCTATCTTCATAGATTCCCCTATATTTGTCATGCTTAACGGCATTTTTTGCAAAGAACTTTAAAAATGTGAAGAAACGTTACAATAATTACATTTTTCGTGATTTATGCCGTAAATATATGCATGATTATGGTTGATACAAATATGTCATTTATCTTCAACAGGCTGGGAATCAGCCAGAGTAAGTACTACGAGAAATACGTAGACATGACTTTGGATGAGATGATTGAGGCCGAGGTTGAGGAAGGCAACCCGTTTGCGATAGCGTTGGCCAAGGAGCTGATGGAGAACGTGACTCTTGTTATGGAGCTGTTCAAAATGGCCGATCCTAAAAACAGGCTTGAAATTTTGCGCAACATGAGCGCTGACTTGATGCACCTGTTTTTACCGCTTATGGAACCGGAAGATTTGGCTATGGGGTTGAACTTCTTCTCTATGGAAAAGCTTATGGAATTGATGGAGTCGCTTCCGCCGGAGCAGCTTGTAAAAGCCGCGTTGGAAATGTTCTCAATGCCTGACCTTATAAAATTGATGCCGGAAGATCAGCTTGATAAATTCCTTGAAAGCGAAGAAATTGACAAAAATAATATCTTGAAACATCTGATGTCGTTCCAGCCGCAGTATCTGGCGCAGATGATAGAGAGCGTCACCGGAAAATCTTGTGATGATCAAATGAGTATTGAGGAATTGATGACAAAAATAATGGAGTTGAACCCGCTTGAATTCAAAAACAGTTTGAAAAATATCCAACCCGAGCAAAAGCAAAAACTTGTACTCGCGTTGGCAAAAGAGAACCCTGAATTGCTCCAATTGTTTGAACCGCGGGCTTACACAAAAATATTTGAAGAACAAAAAGACAAAATTGATATTGTAAAAGCAGCACAGGTCATTGACCCTGAACATTTGATAAACATGATCAAAGAGCTGCCGGATGATTTGCTTGCGTTGGTTATCACACAGCTTGACCCAAAAATCTTCACCGAAACGCTTATGGATGAAATGCCCGAAGTCATCGCCGAAATAATGGTGATGTAGGGGTAAATGGGCGGGTTAACCGTCCAGTTTTTCCAGCGCTGTTTCAAGCGCTTTTTTGACGAACATTTTTTTCATTCTTTCGCGGCCGGTTTTTGGCGGCAGGTTGAATTTGCGAACAGTTGTTTGGCTGTCGCAGCAAACGCCCACGTAGAGCGTGCCAACGGGCTTTTGCGCGCTGCCTCCGGTGGGGCCTGCGATACCTGTTGTGCAAATCGCTATATCACAGCCGGTTTTTTGGGCAAGCCCTTGAACCATCTCACGCGCGCATTCTTCGCTCACCGCGCCGAATTTTTCCAGCGTCTGAGCGCTTACCCCTAATATTTGCACCTTTGATTCGTTTGAATAAGTTACAAAATTTGCGCTTATGTAGGCCGATGCACCGGAGATATCCGTCATGCGCGAGCTCAAAAGCCCGCCCGTGCAGGATTCTGCGATGGCAAGCTTTAGGCCGCGCGCGGTTAGAATCTTAGCAAATTGTAAATGTTTGCCGTCAAAGTTAAACATTTTCATAGTATTTATATTATCATAAATACATGGCGTTACAGGAAAAAGCAGGTGAAAAAGGTTTGATGCCTCAAAATATTGAGGCCGAAGAGGCTGTTCTCGGCGCGATTTTGGTCAACCCTCAGGTTATAACCAAGGTTGTTGAATCCTTGAAACCGGAAAGTTTTTACAAACCCGCTCACCGATATGTTTACGAGGCGATGCTGCAGCTGTTCAACCAGAACGAGCGAATTGACATCGTTTCGGTCTCAGACGTTCTAAATTACGCATCAAAGCTGGAAAGTGTTGGCGGCCGCGCGTTTGTCAACGATTTGAGTTACAGAACAATCACAACCGCAAACATTGAATACTACGCCAAAATCGTTCAGGAAAAGGCGATTAAGCGCGCGCTGATTAACGCGGGCAGCGAGATTGTGTCGTTCGGATATGATGTCAAAACAATTGACGAGTCGCTGGACAGCGCGGAACGACTGATTTTTGACATCGCGTCAAGAAAAGTTTCCTCCGACCTTGTCCACGTCAAAAACCTTGTCATGGACACGTATGAAAAAATTGAGTACCGCTACGAGCACAAAGATGAGCTGCTCGGGGTCAGAACGCATTATTATGAGCTTGATACGATGACCAGCGGATTGCAAAAATCCGATTTGGTAATCTTGGCTGCGCGGCCGTCAATGGGAAAAACAGCGCTGGCGCTTAACATGGCGGCAAACGTCGCGATAAAAGAAAAAATTCCGGTCGCGGTATTCTCGCTTGAGATGTCAAAAGAACAGCTGATGCAGCGTATGCTCTGCTCAGAGGCCGAAGTTGACACCCAGCGCCTAAAAACAGGTAATATGCAAAGCAAAGATTGGGAAAAACTTGCGAATGCGATGAACGAATTTTCGCAGGCGCCGATTTATATTGACGACACCAGCGGGTGCACCCTAACAGACATCCGGGCAAAATGCCGCCGGTTGAAGATGGAAGAAAAGAACCTCGGGTTAATCGTCATTGACTATCTGCAATTGATGGAATCCGGCGGCAAAGACGATCGGATGCAGCAGATTTCAGCTATTTCGCGCGGGTTAAAGACTCTGGCGCGCGAGTTGGATGTACCGGTTATTGCGCTGTCACAGCTTTCGCGGGCGGTGGAAGGCAGAACGGACAAACGTCCGATGCTCTCTGACCTTCGTGAATCAGGCGCGATTGAGCAGGACGCCGATATTGTTATGTTTATTTATCGCGATGAATATTACCGCAAAAACGACGATGAAGAACAAAACAGCGCGCACACAAAAGGTGAGTCCGAAATAATTATCGCAAAACACCGTAACGGACCGGTTGGCATGGTTAAATTGTTGTTCCAGGGCAACATAACAAAATTCAAAAACCCTATCAAAACAAACGCGTTTTAGTCCGCGTGAACAGAACCTGCCTGCTGTTTTTTGCGGCGCAGAACAAGGCTCACCCAGTTTTCCTGCAAACTGTCTTTGACGCCTGGCCGGTCAAACCAGCGGTGAACATATCTTTCCTCAGGTCCGAGGCTGCCTCTTGTTTTTTCAAAGTCAGACAGCGAAAACACCGCCTCCGAGATAGACATTTTTACAACAACGTGCGGCGCGCTGTCCTCGTTTGGCCGCATAAACAGTTTCAGATTCCGGCAGCGGGTGTACTCCTCCTTTTTGCCGGTTTGAGCCGTCATCGCGTACGTTAATTCATCACGTAAATCTGCCGCCAATTCATTCAAATTTTTCATTACTGTCTTGAAACTCCGAGAAGTAAGTCCATGATATCAACCTTTTTGGTTCGTAAACGCAGTTCAACACGCCGGCTCTTTTGCTGGTCTTCAAGCCCGGTTGCAGGGTTAATGATTGGGTCCGAGTGGCTTCTGCCTTCGACCGTCATCATTTTCATAATTTTTTCCTGATATTGTTTGTCAAAATCCGTTTCATAAACGTATGCCGCAACCGAGGCGGCACGCGCGGCACTCAATTCAAGGTTTTTCAGATAAACCTGCATAGGAGTACCGGAACCTGTGGAGTCGGTGTGACCTTGTATGACAAACGCCTCAACTTTATCAATCATGCTGGGGGTGCCAAAAACCGTATTCAAATATTTCGGCAGGAGCGCGTTCAAAAAGTCTTTGCCCCGTTGGTTCAAAACGGCACTGCCCGAATCAAAAAATCCCATGTCCGTAATCTTCAAATCGCCTGTCATCCGGTCAACCGTGATATTTTCCACATCGCTTGTTTGGAGCTCTTTTACAATATCAGAAATAATCTCAATTTGTTTTTCTTTTTCTTGCGCGGCACTATCGGAAAACCCTGTCAGCGCAACAACAAACAGCGTCAAGAATACGATAAACATCCCCAGCATCATATCGGAAATCGCAACCCACGCGACGTTTTCGCCCGGAATATCTGCGCCGCCTTTTTTAGCTAAAATTCCCATAGTTACCTACTCCCTAGAAGAAATCGTCTCCGGCTTTTTCCAACCCTTTAACACCTTTGTTCAACTGATTTACACCAAAAATCACGTTTTCCAGATACGGAACAATGTTGCCCGCAAGCCCTGCTACAACGGCTTTTCGCATATCATCAGGCATACCTGTTATCAGATTTGCAACAGTATTGTTTTGTATTTTTGTCTCTCTTAACAACTCAAGCATAAATTTCTCGGTTGAAATACTGTCAAACAAGCCTGACATAGCTTTTTCGGCTTTGTGAAGGTGGCGCACAACCATCGCCTCCCACGATATTTTTTCCGTGACGACGTAAATTAACATACATGACATCGCCATAACCGATACGAGCGCGGCGATTTGCATAATCCCCATCATACCCGATACCGAGCTCAAAATTGTCTCGGCACTTGTAAAGTCCAACGACCCGAACGCTGTGATGATGTTCATAAACGTAAACAACGGACCGCAGGCTGTCAGGATTACGGGGAATTGCTCAACGAGTTTGTGGTTGAATTTTTCCTTGACCAAATTCTCTTCGCAGAAAAAATATGTCGGGTCAACGGTGGTTTGAATATTTTGGACAACGGAAGAAATTTCCGTATAGACAATTTCCTGATTCGTGCTTGTAAGCGCAACAGACTCGGAGAACACAAGCGTGTTTTTAAAATCCTGCCAAGTGTGCGCCACATAAGAGTTGCCCATCATCCACTCGTCAATCTCACGGAAACGGAAATTCAAATCCTGTTTTTTAAACTTGGCCAGAAACTGGTGGAGCATTTTCAAATTTTTTGAGATAGTGATATAACTTTTAAGCGTATAGAATGTTGCACTCAAAAACACGGACAATACAACGAGAACCGGAATATCCGTAAAAATATGCGCTATATCTAAACCGTGTCCGCCGCCTGCCATATGCTAAGCCACCTCCATGATTAAGATTATAACACAATTTCGTTTTCAGGGCAAGAAAAAGCGGTGAAGTTTTCACCGCTATAAAACATGATTTGAAATTCGTGACAGTAGAATTATTTCAATTCAACTGTTGCGCCTGCTTCTTCAAGTTGTTTTTT
>DBCX01000057.1:0-39608 GCA_002293275.1 Cyanobacteria bacterium UBA947
AAGGAATATCTTCCACCAGGCGGCTTTTCAGGGTGGCGACCAACTCGCTTAAATCCGGCAGATTTTCGCCCAAAAAGGCCAGGCGCCCGGAACTCATGCCTTTAAGGATTTTCTGAAAGGCGGGCAAGAGAGCCAGGGTATCGCGGACAAGGGCCAGGTCGCGCGCGGAGCCGCGGTTTAAGACCAAACGGCTAAGCGCGCGTTCCAAATCGCGGCTTTCCTTTAAAAGCGAAAGTATTTTATCTCGGGCCAGGCCGTCGCGCAAAAAATCTTCCACCGCCGCGCCTTGTTTCAAAAACTCGGGGTTGGAGATGACATCAAACGGGTGTTTTGTGCGCGCGGCAATAATTTCGCTGACGCGCAGCGCGGTGCCGACCGGCACGGTTGATTTGTTCACGATGATTTTGTAACCGTTGATTGCTTGCCCGATGTCACGTGCGACGGCCTCAACGCATTGCAAATCAGCCGAACCGTCCTCGCTCTGCGGGGTTCCGACAGCGATAAAACAGATGTCGCAAGAGCGCACGGCAGCAGGCAAATCGCTTGAAAACTGCAGCCGGCCGTTTGTTACGTTGTTTTTGATAAGGTCTTCAAGCCCGGGCTCGTAAATCGGGATGACGCCGTTTTGCAGCTTGGAAAGTTTTTTAATATCGTTATCAACGCAAACAACATGGTTACCCATCTCGGCAAAGCCCGTCCCTGCAACCAATCCGACGTATCCTGTTCCTATTACACAAATTTTCATACGAACATTGTACCATGTTTATGCTAGAATTAAAACATGGATTATGTTTTAAAGAATACTGTTTCAAAGGATGCGTTTCGTTATAAATACTTGCTGGAGCGGATTTTTCCGTATATTCATCCTGTTTTGCCGCGTATAATTNNTGATTATTGCGATTCCGCTCGGGCTTTTAGACGGCGTGGTGGCGCTTTCGCTCAGGTTTTACACCGACTATGTAATTAACGGTGACCCGTCTCAAATCTGGAATTTTTACGACCACACTATTTATGTCCAGAGTTTCTGTGCTGCGGTGATACCGTTCGGGATAGTTGCCTTTGCGGCGTTTCAGGGGTTTTTGAAATATGTTAATTTTTATCTGACAAACTGGGTTGGTAACAAGATTTCAAACGCGCTCAAAGTTGATTTGTTCAAAAAACTGACGTCGATGGATCCGCAGTTTTATGATGTGAATTCTTCCGGAATGGTTTTGTCAAGATTTTTATCCGACCCTGAGACCGCGTCGCGCAATGTGATTAACTCGTTGGAAACGCTTATCACCGCGTTTTGCGGGGTTATCGGGCTGGCGTTTGTGCTCTTGTTTAACTCGTGGAAACTTGCGGTTATCGGGCTTGTCATTATGGGTGCCGCGATTACGCCGGTTACTTTTATCAGGAAAAAAATTAAAAGCGCATCTAACGAAAATATAGTCGTTGGCGGCGATATGACAACGAATTTCAACGAAACTTTCGGCGGGAACAAGATTATGAGCGCGTATAACCTGCAAGATGCGCGCAACAATATGTTCCAATCGCAGATAAATCAGCAGTTTGGGATTAACATGTCGCTGGCAAAACGTGTGGGGTGGATGTCGCCGATTATGTATACTGTTTGTGCGGTGGGTATTGCGCTGGTTTTAAAATACGGGACGCATCTGGTTTTGTCGGGCCAGTTGAGCGCGGGCGGACTTATTTCTTTTGTGACATCGCTTTTGCTGCTGTATAAACCAGTAAAAACTCTGGGTAATACATTGACTCAAATTCAGGGCGTTTTTGTTTCAATGGGGCGCGTGTTTGAGCTGTTTGATTTGGCGCCTGTTATTACCGCGCAGCCAAATGCGCCTAAAATGCAGGGGCTGCAAAATAACATTGAATTTCAGAATGTAAGTTTTGAGTACGAAAAAGGGACGCCTGTTTTAAAAAATATTAACTTAACGGTGCAAAAAAACGAGATGATAGCGCTGGTCGGCAACTCCGGCGGTGGCAAATCAACGCTGGTGAATTTGCTGCCAAGATTTTACGATGTGACGCAGGGCAAGATTGAATTTGACGGGGAAGATATCCGCAATCTGGATTTGGTCTCGCTGCGGGAGAATATTTCGTTTGTGTTTCAGGATAATTTTTTGTTCACGGGCACTATTCGCGACAATATTTTAATGGGCAACAAAAACGCGGCAGATGACGATTTGGCGAGCGTAATCAAGATGGCGCATTTGGATGAGTTTTTGGAAGATGTTGGTATTGACGCACCGGTAGGTGAGCGCGGGGCGTCGCTTTCGGGCGGGCAGCGCCAGCGGGTCGCGATTGCGCGTGCGATGCTGAAAGATGCACCTATTATTGTGCTTGATGAGGCAACATCTGCGCTTGATAACAAATCTGAGGCGGTTGTGCAAAAGGCGCTTGATAATCTTATGGCCGACAAAACCGTTTTTGTTATCGCGCACAGGCTTTCAACCATCAAAAACGCAGACCGCATCGCGGTGATTAACGAGGGTGAGCTTGTTGAGCTCGGCACGCACGACGAACTGATGAATATCCCTGACGGCAGCTACAAAAATCTTTACAACATGCAGTTCTCAAAAGGCAATTTTTAGGCGCGAAATTACTTATAATATATATAGGGGAAATTTCATGTTAAACACGTATATGTGGCCGTCATATTTTATGCCGCCGGCGCTGCGCTTTAACCAGGTGCCGGCTCCGTACCTGTCGTCGTTTTTTAATTTTCCCGTGATGGGTCCTTCAATATTTAATTATGCGCCGATGTTTNNTTTTATGCCGATGTTCACGGCTGCGCAAAAATCGCCGCCTCCGTCGCAACCTCCATCGCCGCAGCAATCGCCGCCGGCGCAAAAACCGGAGTTTAAAATCCCGTACAAGGCGGACCCGTCAATCCCGGGATATAACGAACACAAGGCAAAACAAATAGTGGATGATCTGATGTCTCATGCGGACGGTAATATTGGTGATTGTGCGCTCTATATCCGTAAATCACTCCAGCGNNGGGGCTAAGCAGCGGTCAATACGGTGACGCGCACCAGTGGGCGGATAATTTGCGAGCCAACCCTAATTTTAAAGAAATTAAAGTTTCAGGTGATGATTTAGAAAACCTTCCGGCCGGGTGTTTTGTTGTTTACCCGCCGGGTGAAGGCGGCCGTCTGGCGCAAGTGTACGGGCATGTCGGCGTGACGCGCGGCGACGGAACAGACGTGAGCGACCACGTGAAAAAAACCAGATTGTCAGACAACGCGGCGGTCTTTATACCTGTTTAAGCGCCTCTTTTAGCTCTGTTAGCGTGCCGTTGTTTTCAATAACTATGTTTGCGCGGGCGATTTTTTCTTCTTGCGGAATTTGAGATGCCATGCGATTCAGCGCGTGCTCTTTTGTGTAGCCGCGCGCCAAAAGCCTCTCCAGCCGCACGGTTTCAGATGCGGTGATTAAAATTATTTTATCAAACAAATCCTGCCAGCCGGCCTCAAAAAGCAGCGGTACTTCTGCAAAATCCGCGTCGCTTGCGAGGATTGCGGCTTTTACACCCGGATGGATTAATTCTTCCAGATTTTTTCTAAACTCCGGATCGGCGAACGCGACTTCGCCCAGAGCCTCGCGCGCGAGCCCGGGCATTTCGCGCTCTAAAACTTCGTGTGCAATCTTGTCGGCGTCAATGACTTTGAACCCGCGTGATTCAAGGATTTTTGCCGCCTCTGACTTGCCTGCACCGATGTTTCCCGTGATTGCGTTCATGACAGTTTCCCCAAAAATGCTTTTAACTCTTTAATTCGCTTTGGTTTTATTATTTTGAACTCGCCGCGTTTAAGCCCGTCCAGTGCGATTGTTGCGTGCGCAACGCGTTTGAGTGATTTTACTTCAAACCCCAAAAATTCAAGCATGCGGCGGATTTGGCGGTTCATCCCTTGGTAAAGAGTTATTTGTACAAGAGTATTTTCCACCGGCAAAACCTCGGCGTACGCTGTTTTTCCGTCCAGTTCAATACCTTTGGCCATCTGTTCAATCTGCGGTCTGCCCATTTTTTTATCAAGCGTCACCATATAAACTTTCGGCACCTTAACTGACGGGTGAGTCAGCTCGTTAATCAAATCACCGTCGTTTGTCAAAATCAAAAGCCCGGTTGAATCCTTATCCAGGCGCCCGACAGGTTTCAGGTGCGAAAAGTTTTCCGGCAGCAGGTCATAAATAGTTTTGCGGCCTTTTTCGTCGTCGGATGTTGTGATGTAACCGGCCGGTTTGTAGAACCGGTAGTATTCGTGCCTGACAGGACGGATGAACTTTCCGTTTACGGTCACTTTATCTTTTTCTCTGACGTAAAACCCCATCTGCGTGATAGTTTTGCCGTTTACGGTGACTTTGCCCGCCTCAATCAACTCGTCGGCATCGCGCCGCGAACACAGACCGCTTGATGCAATATATTTATTTAAACGCATTTGCCAGCACCTCCGGCATTCTGCGGTACAGCTTGCCCTCGGAGTTTACCGCGACTGTTTCTACCTGCGCTTCAACAAAAATTTTGCCGTCCTCGCCGCGGATTACCTGCTTGAACACGGCTGACAGCGCGCCGGCTTTTTCCAGACTTGTTTCAACTATCACGGTGTCTGCGAGTTTTGCGGAAGATTTGTAGCGGATATTCAGCCCCACAACGGGGATGACAATATCGTGGTTTTTATCAAGGTCAATCAGGTCTATACCTGATGATTCGCACCAGAGGCAGCGACCGGCCTCCATCCACCGCAAGTACGCACCGTGCCACACAACGCCGTAAGCATCAGTGTCCGCGTAATAAACTTTTTGCACAAACTCGTGTTTCATGATATAATTATAACATAAAAGGAGGGGGTAAATATGTCATACGAATGCAGCGCTTGCGGATGGGTCTACGATGAAAGTGCGGAAGGCACACCGTTTGAACAGTTGCCTGATGATTGGACCTGCCCGCAATGCGGCGCGCCAAAAAGCCTGTTTTTTCAGGTTGACTAGGGGTCTATGAGCTGCTCAACCCAGCGGACAAGCTGCGAAACCTCGTAAGGTTTTGGCAGGTAAATGTCTGCGCCTGCGGCCAAAATCCGCTCTTTGTCGTGCGAGATGGATGTCACGATAATTTTTGCGCTGCCAAAATCGTTAATTCGCGCCAAATCCTCATCCAATATCACAACAGCAGGGTTTTTGTCGGAGATTTCGTAGCCTTGCAGCTGCAAAATCGTTGTGAGCAGCGTTGTGAGCGCCTCGTCTTTTTCAATAATCGCGATGCGGTTATTGAACTCGGATGCGGCCGCGTTTGCGCTTATTCGCGGACGCTCAATAATGAACCCGGATTTGCTCATGTTTTTGGCCAGCCTGTTTGTTCCGGCAAGCACGTTTAAAATCTGCTGCAAATTCTCGTACTGAACAAACTCGCCCGTCACAACGCCTATCGCAAGTCGCACAAAGCCCGAGCGTCTGCCGGCAAATTCATCGCCTTGCATAATCACAAATCCGCGCGCGTTATCTTGCACCGAGTAGAATTTCGGCACAACCGCGTCAAACGTGAAGGCAAGATAATTCGCGACCCGTTCGGATTTTAAAGGGTCCGTTATTATGAGAAACTCGTTGCCTGATAGCAGCCCGAAATAATCGTTTTCGCCGAGCGCGGATTGTGTTATCGCTATAAATGTCTGGACAAGTTTGTCGGATGCAAGCTCGGTGTAGGTGTCTTTGTAGTTTTGAAAATTTTCAATACTGACCAAAAGCGCGGCCCAGTTTTTTGAGCTGATTCTTTTCAGCGCGCGCATTGAGCAGTTTTTATCCGGCAAAAGTTTTTTGTAATCCAGGCACGATTCGTATTCGCGGCGAAGGTGGGCGTTGATTCGCGCCTTAAATTCTTCCGGATTAACAGGTTCGGAGATAAAATCGTCGGCGCCTGCGTCCAGAACCTGCAGCTTATCGTCAAGCTCGGCGGACTTTGACATCCCGACAATAATTGGGCGCATGTTGTAGGTCAGCGCGCGGATTTTGCGGCAGTCATCAACCAAATTGTCACCGGATATTATAATCAAGTCCGGTTCAAGGCTTTGGATGACCTTCATCGCGCTTAAAATATTTTTTTCAATGATGACCTGCGTGCTATTGTCAAGCAGTTTTTTGTATTTTGCCGGCAGCTCGCGCCGCGAATCTATAATCAATGTTACTGACTGCATCGCACCCTCGCTTCCAAATTGCTTATCGGCAGCCGCACCTCAAAAGTCGTCAGACCCGCGCCGGAAGTTACATTTATCTGCCCGTTCATTTGTTCCACGATATTTTTTGTTATATAAAGCCCGAGCCCCGAGCCCTCTGTCTTGCGCGTCAGGGGATTGTCCACACGTGAGAATTTTTCAAAGATTTTTTCGTAATCTTTTTCGTCAATCCCGATACCGGTGTCGGTCACTTTTATGCTGATAAGGTTTTGCACCTGCGCGGCGCTTATTGTTATATCGGAGTCCGAATATTTTGCCGCGTTTTCAATCAGGTTTGTCAAAACCTGATGTAATTTATCTTTGTCAGCAAGCACGGCAGGCAGCTTTTCGCTTATGTCAATTTTAAAAACGCGCGTTGGGTACCGGTTTTTCAAAACCGAGACAACAGCCTCAACGCAGGGTTTTAGCGCGACATCTTTTAGGATAAAATTCGTTGCCGTAAAAAGCATATTCTCAACAAGGTTAATCAGCCGGACAGACTGCTCCTCAATGATTTTGAGGAACTTTTTTTTGTCGGAATCCGAGATTTTGTCCCAGGATTCCAGCATCGTTTGCGAAAACCCTCTGATTGACGTCAAAGGTGTGCGCAGCTCGTGGCTGACCGTTGAAATAAAGTCCTCATATTTGTCCATAAAGCCATTATATCACAATTGAACGCGGTGTGCTCAGGCGGCTTTTTTTTGTGCCGATGCAGCCGATGCAGCCGATGCGCAAATAGCGCTGCCGACCAGCAATACAAAAGGCGTCCAGGGCAAGACTCTCGCGCCGGCTTGTTTGATTGCCGGGTGGATTTTGTCCGCTAATTTTGCCGCGGTTGACGCGATATTATCAATAAATTTTGAGCCGTTAATTTTTCCGGTCGCGCCAAAAACTGTTTCAACAATTTTGTCTGCGGCTTTATCAGGTATTTTGTTGATGGCACCTTTGAGAAGTGATTCACCGCCTTTTATTGCGGCAAGCGATGCCCCGAAAAGTCCCACAGTGGATATCATCGGGTGGTTGCGCTCAAACTCGCGCGCTTTTGATGAATTCCGCACGACAGTATTATTAGTTTTGAAAACAAGATCAATCAGCCCGAGCGCCAGAGCCAACGCTCCGCCGGCTTTTACACCGTTTGCGATTCTGGCTGAGACACCTTTTATACCGAACCCTGTTTTGCCAACCGTCTGCACAAACGTGTTGTTGCTGGCCGCGGCAACAACCCCGGCTGCTACGGGCGCCGCCGCATACAAAATTTTTGAAAACTTCTTGTTAGAGTTAGTTTCCTTGCCGCAAAAACTTACCGGTTGAACTTGCATGTTTGACACCTACACTTTCCGCTTAACATCCACATTATAACTCTTCAAGAATTTTTTTTGACAATATATAAAGAGATGTTAAGATAAAGGAATGAAAAAGTTTTTTATCCACACCATGGGCTGTAAAGCGAACCAGTTTGAAGGTGCCGTAATCACGCAAAACCTTGTGTCCGGGGGCTTGATACAGGTGCAAAATGTCAAAGACGCCGATATATTTGTGTTGAACTCTTGCACCGTGACGCACAAAAGTGATAACGAGGCGTTTTACCTGCTCCGCAGCGCAAAAAACAAGAACCCCGGCATAATAAATGTCCTGACCGGCTGCATTGCGCAGGTTGAAAAAGAAAATCTGCTGGAAAATGATTTTGTGGATTTTGTTGTTGGCAACGATGAAAAACTCGGGGCAAACATAATTGAGTTGAGCGAAAAATGCAATGTTGGCGATATCGCAAGCCTTGACAGCTTTACGCCGACTGTGGTTCCTGTTTACCCGCGCACGCGCGCCAGTGTAAAGATTCAAGACGGGTGCGACAATCGCTGCGCCTATTGCATAATCCCGTTTGCGCGCGGCAAATCACGCAGCGCCGGGGTAAACGAGATTGTAGAGCAGGTGGAAAGCCTTGCCGCCGCGGGTTTCAAGGAAGTCATTTTTACCGGTATACATATCGGCCAGTATAAAGGCGGACTTTTAAACCTTTTGAAATCTGTTGAAACAACATCCATTGCGCGCTACCGGCTCGGCTCGCTTAACCCGCTTGAAATTGATGATGTAATGTTGGATTTTTTGGCCGCAAGCACAAAATTCTGTCCGCATTTTCACCTGTCGCTGCAATCTATGTGTGACAAGACATTGTGCGCGATGAACCGTCATTATACCGCGGAGCAATCGCTGGCGCTGATTGAAAAAATTAACGAATGCTTTGAGCTCCCGTTTGTCGGGAGCGATATTATTGTGGGCTTTGCGGGTGAATCAGAGGAGGATTTTGAAGTCACGCGCAAGAATCTTGCGGGGGCGGGTTTGAGCCAAATCCATGTGTTTCCGTATTCGCTGCGCGCCGGAACAGCGGGCGCTGCGATGCCAAATCAGGTCGGCGAGGCGGTCAAACAGGAGCGTGCAAAAATTATACGCGCTATATCAAAGCAAAAACATGATGAATTTCTTGCCAAAAACCTCGGTATAACACACGAGATTCTCGTTGAAAAAAGCGGGAAAAAAGGGATTACGCGCAACTATATCACGGTTGAAACCAACGCTGCGCCCAACACTCTTGTGACAGCCGCTCTGTGACCGGCCTGCCCCATACGCCGCCCCTAGCGTCTGTCGTTCAATTTAGCCAAAAGCCGGAGGACTTCCAGATACAACCAGACAAGCGTTATCATCAGGCCGAGCGCGCCGTACCATTCGCAGTTTTTCGGGATGAGGTTTCGCGCACCTTGTTCAATGAATTCAAAATCAATAATCAAATTCAACGACGCAATTGCGACCACCACAAGGCTGAACGCGATACCGATGTTGCCAGATTCAAATATCAAAGGTATTCCGCGGCCAAAAAGTGACGCGATGATTTGGATAACGTAGACGACCAGCACCGAAAGCGTTGCGGTCAAAAGCACCGCGCGGAATTTTTCTGTCGCGCGGATGGTGTTTGTTTTGAAAAGCAAAAGCATGACAAAGCAGACGGCGAATGTTGCCAGTACGGCTTGAAAGATAATTCCGGCATATAAACTCGCGTAAACCGCTGATATTCCGCCGAGCGCAAGCCCTTCAAACAGCGCATAAGCGGGTGCAAGCCAGACGATGGCTTTCGGGTTTTCGCCTTTTTTGAGCGAGCTTGATACCGTGAAAATTNNTTAGCCCGCCGATGAGCCCTGTCCACATAAGGATTTGGACCTTGTCGGTGAACCCTTGCAAAAACAGCTGCCAAGTGTACGCGCCGCTTAAAGTTGCAAGCGCCAGCAGGCCAAGTGTCTTGTTGATTGCGCCTTGAACGCTCATCGGCTCGCTGTTCAGCGCCTGACGCTGATCGGCAAACGCCGTGTTTAAAACCGGATTTGACATAGTTTTTTCTCCCCTTTTTTCACATTATACCACAAAAATCAAGATTTGTAACAAAAATGCATTCTCCAAAATAAAAACGGACTTTTTCAAGTCCGGTATTTCAAGTTATATTGAAACAAAAAGGATTTTTATATTTTTTGCCGGGCTGCAAAACGCGAGCCTTAGCCGGCCCGAAGACCCTCTCTCTTCTTAATACTCTATCCCTTGCCGTGCCATAACACCTGTGTCAAAGTAGTGTTTGACAGGTTTCATTTCTGTTACAAGATGCGCGAGCGCCTTTAGTTCAGGGTGTGCATATCTGCCGGTCAGAACGATTTCAAGGTTCTCAGGTTTGTTCAAAAGCGCCTCTTTGACTTCGCTTACCTTCACCATATTCATCGCGGTGCAGATGTTAATTTCATCAAGGATGATTAGCTGGTATTTGCCGGAGTTGATAGCCTCTTTGGCGCATTCCCAGCCGCGTTTGGCCTCTTTGTAGTCTTCCATGCAAACATTGTGCGCGTAGGCCACGCGGTCCATGCCGAACTGCTTGACCTCAAGGTTGTCAAACTTAAGGCCGGATGCGAGTTCGCCATAAGATGTTGCGCTGTCGCCTTTTGTGAATTGGATAATAAGCACATTCCATCCATGGCCGAGTGCGCGCAGCGCAAGCCCGAGTGATGCCGTGGTTTTACCTTTTCCGTCCCCTGTATAAATTTGGATGTAACCGTGATCTAACAATTTTCTAATCCCCTCAACATTGATTTTAAACTATTTTCGGAGCAAAATTAATCCATCCAAGGAACGATTTTGTCAAAAAAGTCTATCCTTCAAGATTAGCACACAATGTTCAAGGCATGTGTTCAGGCGGGTGAAAAGTGTTACAAACGACAGATGTAGTTTCATGCAAAACGAGTGTCACATGTACAATTGAGCCGGTCCAAAAAATATTTACTTAATTTTTGTTAACAAGTCATGTAAAATACTTGCTTTTCATGGAACATGAACAGCGGTGCGGGTTTGGTGCGAATTTACAAAAATAAATATTAATAACAAAACTTAAAAAAAGCCACCCTTTGCGGATGGCTTTTATTTTATATTAAGTTTTTAATCTTCTTCTCTTTCTTAAGCTCGCTCTCCTGACTTCGGTGATTGGTGCACCTGGTCAGGACTCAGGCCTCTTCCGGTGGCGGGGACAGTTTGTCCGCAATGGCTGCATCTAGTGCGTCAATATACCCTTGAGGATTTGTAGTCCTTAGCGTCGCATACGGTGTAATGTCAAAGTTTATTCGCGCCGCTTTGCCTTCAAGTGTCGCTATCCGCTGGTTCTGAGCCTCACGTTCGTGTGTATCAGCCTTTGCGCTGTACTCTTCTGCTGTTTGGAACTGTCTTTCCGATCTGGCTGCATCAAAATCGGATTTTCTTTCTTGACTATCCGCGCGTACAAACTGGTTTTCTGCGCTGTGATCCAGTGCTTTTCCTGCATGTTCTGTCGCATCCCATTGTGACGGATCGGATCTTTTGGCGAATTTATCTGCTCGCGCGTCATCGCTTGCTGCCTGTCCGTCGGCTCTTTCGGCTGCGCGTGTATTTTCGTTATATTCTCCTTGTAATTTATCGTCACCTTTTTTAATGAGTTCTTGCAAATCCACGACTGCCTTTTCATCTTCAAGGAGTTTAAGCGCGTTTTGAAGGGTTGTGACGTTACCGCCAGCCGTTGCAGATGCAGTTTGGGCCTCTGAGTGTGCTTTTTCAGCGGTGACAAGCTGCTGGGCAATTGCATCAAGACGTCCGGCCAAAGCTTCTCCGTGTTCTTCTGCGGCTACCAGCGCTACTTTAGCTTCGTTGGCAGCGGTTTCGGCAGCTTGTTTAGCTTGGTCAGCCTCTTCAAGTTTTGTTTTGGCGGTGGTAACATTTTGTTCCGCGGTTGTAACTGCTGTTTGCGCAGCTGTATATCCTTCAGATTCCGGTGTCAGAGCGTCCAAAGCCGCCTGTGCCCGAGCCAGACCTTGCTCTGCTCCGGTCAAGACTTGCTGCGCAGCCATTTTGGCTTCTTCTGCTATAACAAAGGCTTTTTGTTTTTCAGCGTATATTCCGGCCGTCTCATCTCTGCCCGTCAAAGCGGCTTCAAGGTTCTTTTCGGCCATGGCTTTGCCTTGTTGAGTATTCGTCAGATGTTTTTCAGCCTTGTCAGCGGCACTCTCGGCACCTCGCAGTTTTGATTTTTGTTCGCTGATTTGTTGTTTTAATTCTGCAGGCCTGCCTGCAGGGATTACTCCGCCATTGTCAGCGTAGCGCGTGACTATAGCTTGTTCAGCTGCAAATATCGCAGCACCCAGTTCGGCCTCGTTGGGGTTTGCCATTTTTGTTAATCTTGACAATTCGCTGCTTATACCGGCAGCTGTGTCTAATTTTCCGACGGGGGAGGATCCGTCGCCCATCGGTGTTATTCCGGCACCACCGCTGCCGGAATCATCGCCGTCTGTTGCAGGAACATTCGCCCCGCCTGAGCCGGACGTACCGCCGGAACCGCTTGGCGTATCCGTTCTAAGTGTGGGTTCGGAGCCTTCTGCCGGACCAAAACTGTTTTTGAACATTGAAAGGATACCGACTCCAAGCCCGATACCTGCAAGCGCTGCAAACCAGCCGTTAGATTTGGGCGGTTCCGAACAACCGAAACAATTCTGTCCAAATTGCGTCAATTGCAGCTGGTTCATCATGTTTACGTGCGCTGCCAGCCGGTGCCCGTTATCGCGCGAGCCCGTAAACCCGCTGTAATCCGGGGTCATCCAGCCGTAATTCACAGTGCGCTGCGCAAACCCTGCGTTATTACCTTTGTACAGCGGCGTCCCACCGTGTGCCGAGGTGTTTTTCACATTCAAATGAGGATTGCCCATATTTATTCGTTGTGTAAAAAAGTCTGCTGCCATAACTCTCTCTTGTTTTAATATCTTATATATGTAAAAACATGCCAAAACACATGATTTCAGGCATGTTTAGACTTGTTACAATTTGTTACATAAAACATTTTAACATTTAAGCGGAGAGATTCCCCAGTGCAGTTTGTCGCGCAAAAGCGGATAAAACTCCGTGTCATCCAGCAGCGCAAGTTTCGCACAATACTTTGATTTTTGAATAATTATTTCGTCCGTGCCCTCGTAAACCTCCTGACCGTCAGCGCTTACGACAAATTTTTGGGTGCAGACGGTGATTTTTTCGCTGTCGGGCACAACAAGCGGCCGCGCGCTTAGCGTGTGCGCTGCAATCGGCACGATAACAAACGCGTTTAAGGACGGCTCCAAGACCGGCCCGCCCGCAGACAACCCGTAGGCTGTTGAGCCTGTCGGTGTCGCGATTATAACCCCGTCGGCCAGATAATCACACAAAAGTTCACCGTTGATTTTTAACGAGAATCTTGATGTGCGCCCGGCGGCGCATCCTTTTACAACAAAATCGTTTAATGCCACGCTGGCGCCGCTTTTAAGCATTATCCTGTCTTGAACTTTATATTCGCCGTTTTTAATTTTTTGCACGGCGGATTCAATTTCGTTTACGCCGGCTTGCGACAAAAACCCGAGCCTGCCAAGGTTTATCCCGAAAATCGGCACATTATGCGCGGCAAAAAACCGCGCGGCCTTTAAGATTGTCCCGTCGCCGCCTATTACAAACGTAAAATCCGCACCGGTTTCAAGCGCATCAATGCTGAGCATTCGCGCATCGGGCAGCAGCCGGGCCAGTGTTTCTTTGACCTTGGCGGCCTGTTTAATATCGTCGTTGCAGCATATTGCAAATTTCATAGTGTTTATTTTATCACAAAAATCTTACAAAATATTAAGAACTTGACATTTGTTTTTGTTTTTTTTTTATGTTCATGTTAAATTATTGTTATCATATAATAAGGAAATCAGTATGGAAAATTTTGTATCAGATATTTTTGCAAAGAAAGACAGCGCATCAGGCAGCGATAAACGCACTCAGTACTTGAGTCCCACCAGCATCAAGGTAGTCGGAGTCGGCGGCGGCGGCGGAAACGCGGTCAACCGAATGATTAAAGCCGGTCTGTCGGGTGTTGAGTTTTGGCTTATGAACACTGATTTGCAGGTATTGGAATACGGCGGGACAAAAAATATTGTCCAGCTTGGTACAAAGGTTACATCAGGTTTGGGTGCGGGCGGCGATCCTTCCGTTGGTGAAAAAGCGGCTGAAGAAGCCCAGCAAGAGATTACAGAGGCGCTTGACGGTGCGGATATGCTGTTTGTAACAGCCGGAATGGGCGGCGGTACCGGTACCGGTGCGGCTCCTGTTGTTGCTAAAATCGCGAAAGAACTCGGGATTTTGACAATCGGTGTCGTTACGAAACCGTTTGCGTTTGAAGGTAAAAAGCGTCAAATCCAGGCGGCGGCAGGGTTGGACAAACTAAAAGAAGCCGTTGACGCGATTATTGTTATCCCGAACGACAAACTGCTTCAGGTTGTTGACAGACAAGTATCGCTTACAGAATCATTCACGATTGTTGACGAGGTTCTGCTGCGCGGTGTTCAGGGTATCTCTGATATTATTACGATTCCGGGGCTTATCAACGTTGACTTTGCCGATGTGAAGAACGTTATGCAGGCATCGGGTTCTGCGCTGATGGGTATCGGACGCGGCACGGGTGAGGGCAGAGCGGTGAAAGCGGCCGAGGTTGCTATCAATTCGCAGCTGCTTGAAACCTCAATCAACGGTGCATCGGGAGTTATCGTTAACATCACGGGTGGCCCTGATATGACGCTGCACGAGATTACTGATGCGGCAAATGTCATCCACAAAACGGTGCTTGATGATGCGACTGTTATTATCGGTACGGCTGTTGACGAGAAGATTCAAAATGAGGTTCAGGTTACCGTTATTGCGACAGGTTTTGATTTGAGAAACGGCGCGGGCGAGCTTGGTTCAATGGGTTCTGATGTCAAGTTGATGAGTGCATCGGACTTTTTCTCGGGCGCGNNGGTGACAAAACCGGCGTCTGAGTTCACCAATATTGATATACCCGACTTTTTGAGACACTAGGAACTGGGAGCGCAGCGCAAATGATTATCATAATGGAGCGCAGTGCGACTTTGTCCAACAGGGATAGAGTTATCAGGCTGCTTGAAGAGAACGGATTTGAGACCAGGATTGATGTTGGTCAGATTTTTACGGCTATTCAGGCGTTTGGGGATAAGACCACGGTTACACCGGAGCGCGTCGGTGCGTTGGAAGGTGTCAAGGAGGTCAAAATTATCCGCGAGCCGTTCCGGCTGGCGTCGCGCGACTATAAAAACGACGATACGGTGATTACGTTTGCCAACGGGGTCAAGGTTGGCGGCAAAAATAAGCCGGTTGTGATGGCAGGACCTTGTTCGGTTGAAAGCCGTGACGGGCTTATGCAGGTGGCCGAGGCGGTCAAAGATGCCGGCGGTGAGTTTTTGCGCGGCGGCGCGTTCAAGCCAAGAACTTCACCGTACGATTTTCAAGGTTATGAGGAAAAGGCGCTGGAATATTTGCGTCAGGCTGCCGAAAAAACCGGACTGCTTACCGTGACTGAGGTCATGGATGCGTGTGATTTGGATATGATTTGTGACTACGTGGATGTTGTGCAAATTGGGGCAAGAAATGTCCAGAATTTTAAACTGCTCAAGGCGGCCGGCAAGTGCAACAAACCGGTGCTTTTAAAGCGCGGGCTGTCGAGCACAATAAGAGAGTTTTTGCTTGCGGCAGAGCATATTTTGTATCACGGCAACCCGAACGTAATCCTTTGTGAGCGCGGGATTCGCAGTTTTGATGAGCAGTATACGCGTAACGTGATGGATATTGCGGCGGTTCCTGTTGTAAAAAAATATTCGCACCTGCCGATTATTATTGATCCGAGCCATGGTACAGGCCAGCGCTATCTGGTTGAGCCGATGGCAAAAGCCGGGTTGGTTGTGGGCGCGCACGGGGTTATGATAGAAGTTCACCACGATCCGGAAAACGCGCTGTCAGACGGCAAACAGAGCCTGCCGATAGATATGTTTAAAGATGTTATGGCGCGATTAGCTGACAGGCAGTTTGTTTAATAAATATTTTTTTGTAGTAGAATAGGTTTATGGAAATAAAAACTTTAATTAGCGAGGAAGAACTAAAAGTCCGGATTGCGCAGATGGCGCAAGAGATTAACGGGTTTTATGCCGGACAGGAGTTGTATGTGATTGTTGCGCTCAAAGGTGCGGTGATTTTTGCGGCGGATTTGGTGCGGCACTTGAACATGCCCGTCCGGATGGAGTTTATCCGGCTTTCAAGCTATGGGAATGACAAGGTTTCATCGGGCAAGGTGAACGCGGTTGATATTTCGCTGCCGAACTTGAACGGAAAAAATGTGCTGATTGTTGAGGACATTATTGACACAGGGCTTACGGCGAAGTTTTTGCTGGATTTTATTGCGCTGAATTTCAAGACCAAATCCACAAAATTCTGCTCGCTGCTGGATAAAAAATCCGCGCGCAAGGTAGATGTTGAGGCGGATTATTACGGGTTTGAGGTAGACAACAAGTTTGTTATCGGGTTTGGGCTTGATTATGAGGGTCATTACAGGAATCTGCCGTACATCGGACATGTTTCTTAACAATTTGTCTTTCCCCGTAAAATGGTCTAAACTGTTAATATGATAGTCGTTGTTGATGATGATAAAATCGTTACGTCCGCCTTTTCAACGCTTTTTAAGGTTGAAGGGTACGAGAATGTCCATTTATTCAACGATCCGCACGAGGCCGTCGGGTTTTTGCGCGAGAACACGCCGGATTTGATTATTTCGGACTTTTTGATGCCCGATATGAACGGGTTGGAGTTTCTGACGCAGGCAAAAACGCTGCATCCGGAGGTCAGTATGATTTTGCTGACAGGTTATGCGGACAAGGAAAACGCAATCCGCGCGATTAACGAGATCGGGTTGTACAAATATATTGAAAAACCGTGGGACAACACGGATTTGATGATGAATATCCGCAACGGTATTGAGCGCAGCCGGTTGATGAGCGATTTGCGCAGCAAGATTATGCAGCTGGAATCCGCGCACCAGCGGCTCGGGGAGTATTCACAGAACCTTGAACAGCTCGTTGAGCAGCGCAGCGCGCAGTTGAGCGGGATTGTGAATTTCAGCGCTGACGGGATTGTGACAATTGACGAGAGCGGGATGATTGAAAGCGTTAACCCGGCGTTTGAGCATTTGACGGGGCTTTCGTGTGAGACTCTGGTTGGTAAATCGTTTCAGAATGTTGCTAACAGTCCGGTGGAATTTGATTCGGACAGGCAGGAGGTTTTGCTGCGCGATTGTTATGTTGTGAACGCCTTGACCCACGCGCAAATCCCGGTTGAGGTGCATTTTGCGCTGATTGCAAACTCGGGCAAATATGTTGGTGTTATCCGCAATGTGAGCGTCCAAAAAGAGACCGAGCGTTTGCGCGATGATTTTATCGCGACGTTGACGCACGATTTGCGCACACCGCTTTTGGCCGCGGTTCAAACGCTCAAATACATGATTGACGGTGACGGGCTAAACGCGCAGCAGCAAGTGGTTTTGACAACTATGCTGCATAGCAACGAGGATTTGCTCGGGCTGGTTAACGCGCTGCTGGAGGTTTACAGGTTTGAATCGGGCAAACTCAAACTTTGCAAAACGACTTTTCCGTTCAAGGAGCTTGTTGAGCAATGTTACAATGAGCTAAAACCGCTGGCAACGCACAAAAGGCAGGAGTTTGAGCTTTGTTTGGATATGGATGATAAGGTGCATATTAGCGCCGATCGCGCCGAGTTGAAACGGGTTATAACGAATCTTTGCGGCAACGCGGTGAATTACACAAACGACGGCGGGCATATTTGTGTGCTGGCCAAGGTTCAAAACGGGGATTTGATTTTCTCTGTTTCTGATAACGGCAACGGTATCCCGAAAGAAGATATCCCGAATTTATTTATGCGTTTTTCGCAGGGCACTGCGCGCAAACGCTCGACCGGTACGGGTTTGGGGCTTTATTTGTCACGCCAGATTGTTGAGGCGCACGGGGGCAAGATTTGGGTGGAAAGCAAGATGGACAAAGGCAGCGAGTTTTCGTTCCTGCTGACTAACGCGGCAAACCGGGAGGTCAATGAACACGCCGGTGTTTCGGAGGTGGTTTATGGTTAGGGTTGTGATAGTTGAAGATCACGATATGGCGCGGATGGGGTTGTCAATGATTTTGGGCGGCAGCGAGCATATTCAGATTGTTGCGATGTGCTCGGACGGGGCTGCGGGTGTTGAAAAATCGCTTGAGTTGGCGCCGGATGTCGTTATTATGGATATCGGGCTGCCCACAATTGACGGGATTGAGGCGACAAGGAAGATAAAAAATGCAAACCCGCAGATAAAAGTTTTGATGTACACATCGCGTGAGGGTGAGGTTGATGTGCTGGATGCGTTTGCGGCCGGTGCGGACGGGTATATCACAAAAGGTGCGACATCCGATCAGACGCTTTCCGCGCTGATGGCGGTAAGCGAGGGCGCGGGCTGGCTTGATCCGGCGATTGCGCGGATTGTTTTGACAAATATCCGCCGCAGCGAAGGTGCGCAAAAACGCGGCGAGATTGATTACAAGCGCGGCAAGAATTTGTACGGGCTGACCGAGCGTGAGATGGAGGTTCTGGCGTTGATTGTAGAAGGGCTTTCCAACCCGCAGATATCAGAGCGGCTTGTCATAACAATTGCCACCACAAAAACCCACGTCCACAACATTTTGCAAAAGCTCTATACAAGCAGCCGGACGAAGGCGATTTCGCTGGCGATTAACGAAGGGTTAGTATGATTCCGTTTTTGATGGGTGTATTTGCGGCGTTGTGCGGATGGATTCAATGGGGTGACAAGCTCGAACCCAAACAGATTGATTCGCGAAAGCAAGACGCCAATTACATTATGAAGGTCATTAAAGAAGACGAAAAAGAAACCATGGAGCGCAAAATCAAGGTCATAAAGGACAACGGGTTTGACGGTTATATGACGGTAGAAAAGTATGAGATTGTGTCAGCGCCCGTGGAACACACCAACCAGATACCGGAAAAATTCACACCCGGTCAGGTGCAAAAGCCGTCGGATATGCTTTATGTTCCGCAGCCCGCATACAAAATGGTCAGGTATAACAACCCGCCGGGCAGCCCGGAGCTTTCGTTGAAAAACTCGTTCTACAAAAACCGCC
The DNA here is from genome assembly GCA_002293275.1 of Cyanobacteria bacterium UBA947. Classification (GTDB taxonomy): domain Bacteria; phylum Cyanobacteriota; class Vampirovibrionia; order Gastranaerophilales; family Gastranaerophilaceae; genus UBA947. Next base: position 18,782 of record DBCX01000057.1, read on the forward strand.
AGCAAAACGAGCAGGGGATTGTCTCGCCTGATATGACGTTTATGGTGTATCCGGCGGTGTACTATTACCCGCCAAGCGGTTCGGTGTCGTGCGATTTGTTTGTGCTGCCGCTTGACCGGACGCAGGGGAATTTGAACCGGATTATGGCAGCCCATGTCGCAAACAAGCTTCCCGACCCGATTTTGTCCACCGACAAATCGCAGGATAATTACGGTACGTTTAGAACGCTTACCCCGATTGATTTTTCGGCCGGCAGTACAAAACTTTTGGTGAAAGAAAAAACCGGAAACACGCGCGACGGTATCTGGCGAACGGTACCGGTGGTTTACGATTTTGAACAGAAAAAATCCTACCGGCTGACAGAGGTTCGTGATGCGATAATCCATTACTGGAAAACCAACCGCGATATTGATTTGGACGACAAGCGATGGGATATTTACCCGCTCGGGTTTATTCAAGACGGGCAACAGGTTGAAGGTCAACCCCCTCCGGTTGAGCGCGTTTTGGTTGACGCTTACGCGTACACGGGCCGCAAACCGATTCATCTTGGGGTTTGGAGCGTTGACCCGCAGGGCGAGCAATCAAGGTTGATGAGTTTTGATAAAAATGATTTTGATATCCCGATGCACGGGATAAAAATTGTTCAAGACGGCGTTGTTCCGGCTTCGCCAAAACATGTGCGCGCATCGGAGGGCTACGAGCAATGGAAAATTGACCGCGCAGCCAAAAAACAGAAAAAAGAAGATACAAAAATGCAAATAAAAGCGCTCAAAAAAGAATATAAAGCGAACATGAAAAAAATGGAAAAAGATTTTAAAGAGCACGAGGAGTACTTTGACGAGCGCAACAGAATAACCGGCTCAACATCTGATATGACCAAACGTGCTGAAAAATGGGAAGCCAAAAAAGCAAAACTTGAAGAAAAAGCGCAAAAGGCGAAGGCTCGTCAGGAGGCCGCGGAAGTCAAAGCTGCTGCGCGTGAGCAAAAAGCAAGAGAAAAATACCTGCAGGCCGTTGAAAAACGGATGGAAAAAGAGCGTACCAAAATGGAGAAGGAACTTGATTATATCCGCTCATTCCCGGATCCCACCCCGCTGGAGATACCGTCGGATGTGTTCAAAGAGTGACCGACAGGCGACGCTGCAGATTAATTTTCAATAGGGTAGACATCTGTCGGGGATGACACCGCAAGATCTGTTTTGTCGTTAATAAAAACTTTGTAATCACCGCCGAAATTCTGCGCGGTGTTAGGGGTAGGCTGTTTGGCCAAAAACGCATATTTCCCGTCCGCCCTGTCAAGTACGGAAAAATCATCAAGTGAAGAATAATCAATTACAACAGGCACAGCGAAGGCGGCAACAGCAACCATAGTGCTTGCAGAAATAAGTACCTCTATTATTGGAAAGCCTTTTTTAGTCATGCCTGACTCCTTCACTTAACACTCATTATACCACAAATTTTCAAAAAGCAAGTGTTTTCTTAACAATTCTACTAAATGTTCATCGCCCGCAGGATTTCGTCAATATCGGATGATGTTTTTTTGACGTTTGAGTTGGCAAATTTTATGGCGTTGTCAGGATCTTTGAGGCCGTTGCCGGTGAGGGTGCAGACGATTTTTGAGCCGGGCGTTATTTGGGATTTTACTTTGATAAGTCCGGCAACAGACGCTGCGCTGGCAGGTTCTGCCAAAATACCTTCTGTGCTTGCGAGCAGTTTGTATGCAGCAACAATTTCGTCGTCGGTGACGGCGTCAATCATCCCGCCGGATTCATCGCGTGCGGCCTCGGCCTGTTTCCAGCTTGCCGGGTTGCCGATACGGATTGCGGTTGCGAGCGTCTCGGGGTTTTCTATCGGCCGGCCCTGCACAATTGCCGCAGAACCTGCCGCCTCAAATCCCATCATCTTCGGCGCGGCTTTAAACTCCGTGTAGCCTTTCCAGTAGGCCGTTATGTTGCCTGCGTTTCCGACCGGTATAAAATGGTAATCGGGCGCCCCGTTCAACGCCTCGCAAATCTCAAACGCCGCGGTTTTCTGGCCTTCAATCCGGTACGGATTAAGCGAGTTGACAAGTGTTACGGGGTATTTGTCCGCTATTTCGCGTGTGATTTCAAGCGCGCGGTCGAAATTCCCTTGGATTGCGATGATTTCGGCGCCGTACATCATCGCTTGCGAGAGTTTGCCAAGCGCGATATAACCGTCAGGTATGAGCACGTAGGTTTTAAGGCCGCCCTTTGCGCCGTAAGCCGCAGCTGATGCGCTTGTGTTGCCGGTAGATGCGCAGATAATCGCGTCAGAACCTTCTTCTTTTGCTTTTGAAACCGCCATTGTCATCCCGCGGTCTTTGAAACTGCCTGTCGGGTTGAGCCCTTCAAATTTCAGGTAAATATCGGCATCCAGCCCGATTTTTCGCGCCAAATTCTCGGATTTAATCAACGGCGTGTTGCCTTCGTTCAGTGTCACAATTGGCGTTTTTTCGCTCACCGGCAGATATTTTGCGTATTTATCAATTAATCCTTTGTACATTTTCCTCCAAATTACGGGCTATCTCAGCCTGCATCGCTTACCCTTATTAAACTATTTATGTCGTAACCCAGCGATTTGATGGCCTTTTGGACATTTTTCTCAGCTGTTTTTTCCGTAATCACAATAATACTGGCATTACTGCCGCAGACCTCTTTTTGAAGGATACTTGCGATACTGATATCGTTTTTGGCAAACACATCGCCGATTTTGCCGATAACGCCCTTTGCGTGCGGTGTGTTTATTGAGAGGTAATATTTGTTAACGGTGTCGTTTATGTTGACGACATTTGCGTTGCGGTTGTGGCGGCAGCGCATCATAGAAACCGGTTTTGCGGCGTCAATATCGGCCGCAATCATCAAAATATCGCCGACAACAGAGCTTGCGGTCGGGCCCTCGCCGGCGCCAGGGCCGGAAAGCGTGACTTCCCCGACGGGTTCGCCTTTTAGCATCACGGCGTTTGTCACAAAATCAATATGCGCCAGCGTGCTTTTTTTCGGGATAAGCATTGGGTGAACGCGTACATCCGCGTTGTTTTTCTCATCAATCGACGCTGCGGCAACAAGTTTAACCTTGTAACCGAGCTCGTTTGCGGCGTTTATGTCATCCGCGCTGATTTTGGTGATACCTTCGCGGTAAACGTCTTCAACCTTCACGCGCTGCCCGAACGCAAGCGTTGCGAGAGTGGTGATTTTGTATGCGGCATCAAATCCTTCAACATCGGATGTTGGGTCGGCCTCGGCGTAACCCAGTTGCTGCGCCTCTTTTAAGACATCTGCGTAAGATGCTTTCTCCGCGTCCATTTTTGTCAGGATATAATTTGTTGTGCCGTTAAGAATGGCCTCAATTTTTGTAATTTTGTTACCGGCAAGAATGGTTTTTAGCGGCGTGATGACAGGGATTCCGCCGGCTATTGCCGCCTCGTATAAAACCGCGCGGTTGTGTTTTTCCGCCAGCGCAAAAAGCTCCTCACCGTGTTTTGCCAGCAATTCTTTGTTGGCTGTGACGATGTGTTTGCCGTTTTTTATCGCCGTTTTTAAAAGCCCGAACGCAGGCTCAACACCGCCTATCAGCTCAACAACGATGTCAATTTCAGGGTTGTTAACGACTTCGTCAGGGGTGGCGAACAATTTTGTGTCAAAACCCGGGATATTCCTTTTTTTACCCCTGTCGCGCACGGCAACGGCTGCGACCTCAATGTTTTCAAAGCCCTGCAATGTCTTGTAAGTCCCGGAACCAACGGTTCCTAAGCCGATTAATCCTACTTTAACTTTTCTGTCCATAGGACAATTTTACTTGAAAAGTTTCTTTATGTAAAGGATTATTTCCGCGATGAGTTTTGATAAAGAGAACGGTTCAGACGCCGGTGGCAGCGGTTTTGCGCCGAAAGTATCCTGCCCAAGCGTGAAGATACTTACCTCGTCTTTTTTACTCCCGCGGTTTTTGTTGTTACCCTGCATCATATAACCAAGGTTCCCGCCGCCGCCGTCGTTATTCATATTCGCGGCCTCGCGGATAACAGGTTTTGAACTTGCTATGTTGCTGGTGAAATTCATACTCATGTTGAACTCCGATTTTCCCTTAGTTCCCTTATATATACAAAGTATATTTCAGCACAAATCATGCCTAATTTACGAGGAAATGTAACGATTTGTTAAGCGTTATTCAGCTTTGCTGGAAACACCGGATTTTTCAATGATTTCTTTTTCAATGTTTGCGGGAACCTGCTCGTAGCAACGGAATTCCATTGAGAACGTTCCGCGGCCCTGTGTTTTTGAGCGGATATCGGTCGCATAACCGAACATCTCGGCCAGCGGCACAACAGCGTTAATCTTTTGGATACCGATGCCTTCAATGACTTCCATACCTTCAATACGGCCGCGGCGTGATGAAACGTCGCCTATGATATCGCCGGTATTTTCTTCCGGAACCTCAATCTCAACTTTCATCATCGGTTCAAGGATGACAGGTTTTGCCTTGCGGACACCTTCTTTCATCGCCATTGAACCCGCGATTTTAAACGCCATCTCGGACGAGTCGACATCGTGGTATGTGCCGTCGTAAAGCGTTACTTTAACGTCAATCATCGGGAATCCCGCGATAATACCGCCTTCGAGCGCTTCTTCCATACCTTTGCGGGCAGGTTCAATGTATTCTTTCGGAATCGCACCGCCGACGATTTTGTTTTCAAACACAAACCCTGCGTTTTCCTCAGCCGGTTCAATTTTAACCTTAACGTGACCGTATTGGCCGCGTCCGCCTGATTGACGGATGAATTTGGAATCCTGATCAGCTGTGCCGCGGATGGTTTCGCGGTATGCAACCTGTGGTTTACCAACGTTTGCGTCAACTTTGAATTCGCGAAGCAGACGGTCAACAATGATTTCAAGGTGAAGCTCGCCCATCCCTGAGATGATTGTCTGGCCTGTTTCAGGGTCTGATTTAACTTGGAACGACGGATCTTCTTCCGCAAGTTTTTGCAGCGCGATACCCATTTTGTCCTGGTCAGCCTTGGTTTTTGGCTCAATCGCAACCGCGATAACCGGTGTCGGGAACGTCATTTTTTCCAAAATGATAGGTGCTTTCTCGTCGCAAAGCGTGTCGCCCGTTGTTGTATCTTTCAACCCGACTGCCGCACAGATGTCACCCGCGTAAATCTCGGAGATTTCGTTACGCTGATCGGCTTGCATCTGGACAAGACGCGAAACGCGCTCTTTTTTGCCGTTTGCAGAGTTCAACACGTAAGAGCCGGAGGTAAGTTTACCGGAGTAAACCCGCATAAACGTCAAACGGCCGACATAAGGGTCGGTCATAACCTTGAACGCAAGCGCCGCGAACGGCTCATTGTCATCAGAGTGACGTTCGGTTTTTGTACCGTCTTCAAGTTCACCCTCAATCGCTTTAACATCAAGCGGGGACGGCATATAATCAACAACGCAGTCAAGCAAGACCTGAACACCTTTGTTTTTGAACGATGTACCGCAGGTAACAGGAACGATTTTGTTCGCACAGACAGCTTTGCGCAATCCTGCTTTAAGTTCGGCAACGGTTGCCTCTTCGCCTTCAAGGAACTTCATCATCAAATCATCATCGTGCTCTGAAATCGCCTCAACAAGTGATGCGCGGTATTCGGCAGCTTTGCCGGCCAAATCCGCAGGGATTTCTTCAATTTTGATGTCTTTGCCAAGGTCATCGTAGTATACGATAGCTTTCATCTCAATCAGGTCAACAAGCCCTTTGAATTGGTCTTCCGCACCGATTGGCAGGTACATCGGGTGAGCGTTTCCGCCGAGGCGGCTTTTAACCTGTTCAACCACGCGGTAGAAATTCGCGCCTGTTCTGTCCATTTTGTTAACGTAAATCATACGGGGAACTTCGTAGCGGTTCGCCTGACGCCAAACCGTTTCGGATTGGGACTGAACGCCGCCGACCGCGCAGAAAACCGAAACAACACCGTCAAGTACGCGCAGTGAGCGCTCAACTTCAATTGTGAAGTCAACGTGGCCCGGGGTGTCAATGATGTTTACCTGGTGGTCTTTCCAGTATGAGGTCACGGCAGCGGATTGGATTGTGATACCGCGCTCGCGCTCTTGTTCCATAAAGTCGGTGACTGCCGCGCCCTCGTGAACCTCGCCAAGCTTGTGCGTTTTGCCCGTGTAGAACAAAATCCGCTCTGTTGTGGTGGTTTTGCCGGCGTCAATGTGCGCTGCGATACCGATGTTTCTAATTTTTTCTAATGCTGTATTTCTGGCCATTTGTGTTTTTCCTTTTTTTATCGTATAATTTACAAATAAAATTATCTCACAAACAATTTTTTTGTAAAGGAGGGGTAAACAGAAGGTTTGTCCCGCAAAAGATTGAAACATAAAGGAGTAAGGATATGACCGTAAAATTTGCGATAGGTGTGATGGATGCTTTAACAAAGGATCTTTCGGTTTTGGGTGCGCGCAAGGCAAAAAAGTTGACAAAGAATCTTAATAAACTGGCCGGCAGTGCGGGCATTGATTTGGGCGGCAACAACATAATAGTTGATATGAAAAAACTTCCGGAAACCGCGGCCAAAGACATGTTTAAAAATCAGAAATTGAAGCTGCCGTTTGAGTTGAATGATTTAGGTGAGCGCCAATATCACGTGTACAGCGCGCATGTGGAAATGTCGGACAAGACTTTTGTGGCTGATAACAAATATTTTTCGCTCGGGTTTGTGAAAAAAGCCAAGAAAAACTTTGATGCGGCAGCAGAGGCGCAATCTCGGCTTGTGCTGATAGGTGAGGTTGAAGCGCCGATGGTGGAAGAGGCCGGGCTTGATAAAGCCGTGAAGAAATACAATTTTATCCAATCAAGACCAGGGCCGGGTTATGATTTTGGGACAAACCCGTACGGAGATCATCCAAACTGGCGGAAAATGGTGGACGGTGATCCAAGGATGATACAAGTCCTGAAAAAATTCAAAAGAAACATGGCAGAAGCTGTTAAAAACGGTACAATAAAATTTGAGCCGCTGCCACAGCCGCAAAGAGTGGATAGAAATGACTTTCCGGTTTTCCCGACATTCATAAGGGGCGCAAAAGCTGCAACGGATCCGCAGCTGGAATTGGATTTTTTTAGCTTGACATAACCCGAAAATACGGCTAAAATAGTGTAATGTATTGTCCTGACTGCGGTAAAGGAATTGATGAGGAAGATAAATTCTGCAGATATTGCGGCAAATTTTTGGCGGGCACGGATTTGCGCCGGACGATGCCGCAAAACGGCGATTCTGTAGAAGAAATCGTCTTGTACACCGCAAAAAAACACGTAATGGGGCTGCTGTGGCCGATTATTGTGTCGCCGTTTTTCATCACGCTTTTTTGGAAGGTTTATGTGGCGACAAACACGATGTTTGGTACGATTTTCGGGATAATTTTGATTATACCTGTTATCATTTCGGTGCTGAAATACTGCTCGGAGGGCATGGTTATAACAAATAAATTTGTGCATATTGAGCACGGGACATTCCATACGTCAGAGGTCAACATTCCGGTCAAAAAGGCGAATATGGTTCATATTAAACAGACATTTTTTGGCGGGATGTTCGGGTATTGTGACCTTGTGTTTTATTTCAAAGGCAGCCGCAAAAAGCTCACGCATCTAAGAGATTGCGACAGGCTGGACGCCATTTTTGCCAATATGCAAAGCTACATTGCCGCGGCGATGAAAGACCCGGAGCTGGAATCACTCGGGTAAAATATGCTACAATGTCGGTATGCAAAAAAAGTTTAAAATCAACGCAAAATACGCACCCGCAGGTGACCAGCCAAAGGCGATAGAAAAACTGGTCAAAGGGATAAACGATGGCACCGACAGCCAGACGCTGCTTGGGATAACCGGGTCGGGCAAGACTTTCACCATCGCGAACGTGATTGAAAAAACCCAAAAACCCACGCTTATTATCGCGCACAACAAAACACTCGCAGCGCAGCTGTACAACGAATTTAAGGAGCTTTTTCCGGACAACGCGGTGGAGTATTTCATAAGTTATTATGATTACTACCAGCCGGAGGCCTACATCCCGCGCACGGATACTTATATTGAAAAAACCTCGTCAATCAACGATGAAATTGACCGTTTGCGCCACAACACCACGCGCAGCTTGTATGAAAGAAAGGATGTTATTGTGATTGCGTCTGTCAGCTGCATTTACGGTATCGGGCTACCTGAAAACTACTTCCGCGGTACGGTCGGGATAAATGTGGGCGATGAAATCTCGCGTGATGACCTGCTAAAACACCTTGTGAGCGTCCGATATACGCGAAACGACCTTGTTTTGGAGCGCTCTACCTTCCGCGCAAAAGGTGATATTGTTGAGATTATGCCGGCTTATGAAAAAATTATCACGCGGATTTCGTTTTTTGGCGATGAGGTGGAAAAGATCACCCGGATTGATAATGTGACAGGTGAAATCCTTGAAACTCCGGACAGTACGGTGATTTATCCGGCGGTGCATTATCTTGACAACAACGAGGACAAGGACGAAACCGTTGCGATGATACGGCAGGAGCTGCAAGGCCAGCTTGCGCTGTTCAATTCGCAAAACAAACTTATTGAGGCGCAGCGGCTTGAACAGCGCGTCAAATATGACATTGAGATGATAAAAGAGATGGGGTATTGCTCGGGGATTGAAAATTATTCGCGGATAATTGAGCGCAGAGCCCCGGGCAGCGCACCTGCGACGCTTTTGGATTACTTTGGGGACGATTTTTTGACGGTGATTGACGAATCCCACGTGACGCTGCCGCAGATAAAAGCTATGGCGCACGGGGACGCGGCGCGTAAAGAGGTGCTGGTCAATTACGGGTTCAGGCTGCCGTGTGCAAAGGACAACCGGCCGCTGACAAGCGATGAGTTTTTTGAGCGGGTCGGGCAGAAAATTTATATCTCGGCAACGCCCGCGGAATTTGAACGTAAAAGCCCGATTGTTGAGCAGATTATCCGGCCGACAGGGTTGTTGGATCCGAAAGTCCACGTGCGCCCGATTGCAACGCAAATTCAGGATTTGAAAGGCGAAATCAAAAAACGGGGAGCAAAAAACGAGCGGGTTCTTGTAACCACGCTCACGAAGAAAATGGCGGAGGAGTTGACGGACTTTTTCACGAACGAGGGGATAAAGGTTCGTTATTTGCACAGTGATATCCAGTCATTGGAGCGGGTGGAAATCCTGCGCGACCTGCGGCTGGGCGAGTTTGACGTGCTGGTTGGCGTAAACCTGCTCCGTGAGGGGCTTGACATACCGGAGGTGTCGCTGGTTGCGATTATGGATGCGGACAAGGAAGGGTTCTTGCGTTCGGAAACCAGTCTGGTGCAGACAATCGGGCGTGCGGCGCGGAATGTTTGCGGTGAGGTCGTTATGTATGCGGACAATGTGACTGATTCCATGCAAAAGGCGATAAGCGAAACCAACCGGCGGCGCGAGCTTCAGGCTGAATATAACCAAAAGTACGGGATTGTGCCGCAGACGATTAAAAAACCGGTTGAGAACAATTTGCTGGCGCTTGTGGCGAGTTACCGCGATTTGGAAGACATTGTGGCCGAGGAAATGATTGAGTTGAACATCGCGCCAAAGGATTTGCCAAAACTTATTGACAAATTGGAAAAAGATATGCACAAGTGCGCAAAAATTCTTGATTTTGAGCGTGCGGCCGAGATTCGCGACCAGCTGAAAAGACTGCGTGAGATGGCCGGTTGAGCCGGTTCTTGCTTTGGGTGTTTGATAAAACGCCGTAATTGTTTGCGGCAATAAGTTCACAAAACTTAATAATTCGCAATTAATTAGCAAATTTTTCCTTGATGTGGTTTAATATGAATAGAAATGGTTAAATAGGGTGTTTGATATGTTACAATCTGTTAGCATGGCTTCGTTTTTAGGCAATAAGAGCGACAAAAAAGTTGAAGGTGCCGGTTTGGGTAACGCTTTTAGAAAAGCGTACAAGACTGTTGAGACTGTGCGTGTCGGTACAGGTGGTTTGGTTGACAGCACGGTTTACGGCGGTGTGACCGTTGCGGGTGCGTATGCTGCAGCCAGCGCGGCAAAAGGGTTTTGGGGGCTTGCAAAGGGCACAATGAATCTCGGTGATTTAATCAGCCGTCCGTTCAAAACGGCGGGAAGTCTGATTGCCGGGTTCGGAAAAGGTGTTGCAAAAGCATGGTCACAAGGTATATCAATAAAAGATGTGCTGAAAGCTCCGTTCACGATTGTTAAAAGGTTTGTTTCGCCAAAAGAGGGTGCATTGCTTGGCAGAGGCGGCCGGATTGGTGCGCTTGCTGTTGGTGCTACTGTGTTTGCGGCAACATTGTTCCGTACGCGTATGAAAATAAATCAGGCGCGGCACAATGTTGATGAAAAATTGGTGAAAAACAAATAGGATTTAATTGGTTTTTGTGTTAGCATGCTGACATGAGAAAGTTTTTGCTTACGGGTGCGGTATTAGTTTTGGCGGCGAATGCCGCTGTTTCGGCATTGAGTCCGGAGGCCAACGCGCTTTACCAGCAGGCGTCTGTTGCGGAATACAGGCATGACTATCCGGCGGCGATTGAAAAATTGCAGCAGGCAATCCGATTGGACCCTGATGAGGTGATACTTTATACAAAACTGGCCGGTATTTTCACGGATTCGGGCGAGCTTGACAAGGCGCTGGCTGTGTATACGCGCGCTGTTGAATTGAAACCAAACGATGCGTTTATTTATATAAGCATCGGCAGCATTTATGAGAACAAGGGCGAATACCAGCAGGCGCTTGGTGCGTACCAGCAGGCGATGAAGATTTTCCCCGAGTACAAATATAATTACCTGAATATCGCCAATGTGCGCTATCAGATGGGCGATTACAAGGACGCCATTATGGATTACAACAAGTTTTTGGCGACGTACGCGCAGCACCGCGAGGCGCGCGAAAGCCTTGCAAGCGCGTATATGCGTAACGAAAACTATCCGTCCGCGGTGACCGAGTATGACAGGCTGTACAGCGCGGATGCGGCGAATTTCAAGGATTTTTTAAGCTACGGTCAGGCGCTTGTTGAGGTGAAGAACTATTCAAAAGCTGCGCAGATGCTGGAAAAGGCGATTGATGCCGATCCTGACAACACAAGCTGCCGGGTTTCGCTCGCGCTTGCGTATCAGCAGCTGGAGCGCAACGATTTGGCGCTTGCGCAGTATGATATTATTTTCCGCCAGCGGCCGTCAATGAACTCGCTGCGGTTTGATTATGCAAACCTGCTTGCCGATTTGGAGCATAACAGCAACGCAATTGAGCAGTACAAAATGTATATTTTGAGCTACCCGAACGATCCGCGGGCGTACATAAACCTTGCGACCGTGCAAAAGCGGATGAACAAGGTTGATGATGCGATAAAAAATTACGAAAAGGCGCTCACGTTCAATAAAGATAATCTGGATGTGAAAAAATCGCTTGCCGAGTGTTATCATATCCAAAAACGCTACAACGAGGCGCTGACGCTGTATAACGAGGTGCTGGCAAAAGAACCTAATGACTACACATTGCGTGTGAACAAGGCGTTTGCGCTGCATTCGGCCGGCCGGTTTGAAGAGGCGATTGCGTTGTATGATGTGCTTTTGAAAGAAAAAAGCGATGAGACAATCAAGACAAACCTTGCGGCTGCGCTTGTGGAGCAGGGCAAAAGGTATTTGGAATCGCAAAATTACACGGATTCCACGTCGTATTTTGTACGAGCGATTGAGCTCGGCAGCAAAGATTCCGAGGCGTATTTCGGGCTGGCAAAATCCTATGCGGCTTGCAGTGTCAACGATTTGGCGGACAAAAACTTCCAAAAAGCGGTTGAAATGAAGCCGGATAACAAACTTTACAGCGAGGAGTATGCAAAATTCATCACGGCAACGGCCGGTGCGCAATCGGGGGTTGCTTTTGACGGTACGCTGCCTGCTGCAGTTGACGCTGCGCCGGCTGTAAATGATCAGGTTGTGATTGATTTTGAAAGCCCGCAGGCCAATATTGAACGCACAAAATCGCTTATCCAGATTGGGGATGAAAATTATAAGTTGAAAAACTATGATGCGTCAATAAAGAATTATCAAGACGCGTTGAAACTGAATCCAAACGATGAGGTGACGCTTTTGAAGCTGGGTAATATTTATAAGGCGCGCGGCGACAGCAAAGAGGCGGCAAATTTCTATAAGAAAGCTATTTTTGTAAACCCGGGGTATGCGGACGGGTGGTTCAATTTGGGGCTTATCCGCGCGGGTGAGAAGAATTTTAACGAGGCAAAGGACTGCTTTAACCGTGTTATTGCGTTGAATCCGGGGTATGCCAACGCGTATTTTGCGCTCGGGCTGGCCAACGAAAACAGCGGGGATAAGGCTGAGGCGCTAAAATATTACAAAGAGTTTTTGCAGAAGAAACCGAATGAGCGCGACGCCGCGACCGTGAGAGAAAAAATAAAAGCGCTTGAACAACAATGAAAAGAATTTTTGCGTTACTGATTTTAATCTTGTTTTGCACGGGCTGCGAAAATATTGACCGGTTCCGGTTCAACAGGCAAAAAGCCGGGATTTTGTTCAACGACAGACCGATTACGCAAGAGACCGTGATGGATTACAAATCAGAGTTTCCGCTCGGGCAGCGGGTTTACTACCTGATTGTGATGCCGAAAAAACAGGAAAGCAGGATGCTTTTTGTCCAGCTGATTAAAAAAGGCAAGGCGGAGCGACTCGGGTATAATCTTTACTGGGCAAAGGATATCAGGTTGAAAGATGAGGAGCTTTATTATTACACGGATTATGTCATGGTGAATGAAAAGGGCGCGTACATTATGAAGGTTTATTCAAAGGACAAACCGACCAAACCCTTGACTATGTCCGAATTCTACGTATATTAAGATTTGTTTACAAACTAACAAAATAGTATATTTTTGTGGTTTAATAGAGTTGAATATGAATGTAGGCAGAGTTACGAACTTTTTTGTAAAGCACAGCGACGTCTCGAACGCGACGGATATGGCTTTTGACATTGCCGGAAAAGGGCTTTTATTACCGGCGGTTGTTGCGTTCCACCCTACATCAAAAGAATCAAAAGAGTGCAAAAGATACTCTGCGACCAAGAATGTTGTGGCTGCAGGGATTGAGGTGGTCTTGCAAGTGCCGGTTTTCTACGCTATCTGGAACGGTGTCGGAAAGCTCGGAAATAAAGGGCTGCTGGACAAGGATTCGGGTTATTCGTTTAATTCCAGGTCATTCAGGAAAAAGTTTGAGCAGAGTTTAGAAGATGTTGCCGGGTTGGACACCTTAAAGAAAGAGTTAAAGAAGAAAAAGGGTTTAACAAAGCGGTTAACATACGAGTTTGAAGAGGCTATTAGCAATATAAACAACAAGGTGGTTACAGAAGCTTTTGAAAATTTCAGAAAGGTTGATAAACGGTTATTTCATTTGAAAAGCCGTTTTTCTTTTGCGGGGCTCTTGCTGACGATGCCGCTTGTGTGCGCGATTGAGAACAAGGTCCATCCAAAGCTGATGGAACTTATAAAGCGCAAGAAAGGGGATGACGATGATGACGATTAAAAAAGTTTTATCAGCAATCCCGAGGGAGGTGGCAAACTGCCCGCTGGTCAAAGGTCACCTTGAAAAAAGCTCGCTTAATCCGAGATATTTGGCAAACTTCTTGCTGCTCGGCGGGATAACAAAGGATGTTTTCGCGTACACGATGCGTGTGAACAACGCCAAAAAGAACCCTGAGATCCCGGATGATAAAAAACCGTTTGTTATCGCGATGGACAAGGCAACCGGCGTTACGACGACGGTTGTGCAGCTTGTTACAGGTACCGCGATTGCATCTGATAAGTTCCAGAACTTCTGCACATCAAGATTGTTCGCGGATATCGCAGATGATGCGAAACGTTTTAAGATGGCAAAATTAGGTTTTGCGGCGATTTCAACATTATTTGGTGCGGTTGTGCTGGCAAAACGTATTGTGGTACCGTTGATTGCAACGCCGCTGGCAAGTTATTTTATGCCGAAGGGTCTGGAATCCGGCAAGGGTGAGAGCCCCACGGGGTCTGATGTTGTGAGGACGCAGTCCAGACCGACCTGGTTTACAACGTAGCTTTTTTGCGGGTTCATCCTGACAAACCCGTCGTATGCGGCGCCTTTGATTGGCGTTCGGTTAATCTTGTCGTCGTAACCAAAGATTATGCGGCCGTCTGCCGCGTGGTAGAACAGCTGGCTGTAGCGCACTTTTGGCACCTGACAGTTTTTGATTATGATTTGTTCGGCAGGAGCAAATTGCGCCGTTAGCAGTCCGAGTATGAGCAAAAGTTTTTTCATGATAATATTTTAACATGAATCAGGTATTCAAGATACATTCGGATTTTTATTATGTGGGCGAGGAGCATAAAGAATGCAAGGCGCGCGAGGTTTTGAAAAAACGCAACGACAAAATTTTGACAGGCGATTTTGTGGAGGTAAATGATGGGGTTATTGAGCGTATTTTACCCAGAAAAAACTTTATCCCGCGGCCTGCTGTGGCAAATGTTGATCAGATTGTGGTTGTGTCCGCGCTGGATAATATTGATTTGACGCAGCTTGACAGGTATATCGCGTTTGCTGTTTATTACGGGATTCCGGTCAAACTTTGTTTTAATAAAGAGGATTTGTCAGGCGATAGCGCGCCGGATGTTTATGCAAATTACGAAACGGTGGTGACATCTGCGGCCGAGCACACGGGGGTTGCGGAGTTTGAAAAACTTTTGGCGGGTAAAACGAGCGTCTTGTGCGGTGCGTCAGGTGTGGGCAAATCAAGTTTGATTAACGCGCTGCTTCCGGGGTTGAACCTTAAAGTCGGCGCGGTGAGCGAAAAAACCAACCGCGGAACGCATACCACAAGGCATTGCGAGATTGTAACAGTTGGGGACGCGCGGATTGTTGACACGCCGGGGTTCAGCAACCTGAAATTTGATTTTTTGATGCCGGAGGTTGTCGGGGGGCTTTTTGAGGAATTCCCGCACGGACAGTGCAAGTTCAATGATTGCCTGCACATTAACGAATCCGGGTGCGAGGTGCACGGCAATGTGCCCGAGAGCCGCTATGCGAGCTATTTAGAGTTTGTACAGGAGGCACGCGATTACAAACAGAATTTAAAAAGCACAAAGACCGAAACCTCAAAATTTTTCGGCAACCGCGTGGAAGGGCGCAACACACAGAAACAGAGAGTATATAAGGAAGTAGAAAATGATTGAACTGATTAACAAAAAGTTGGATGAATATTTGGCGCCTGCGGTTGGCGTGCCGGCGCAGATTTTTGAGTCGATGCGTTACACGACGCTGTCGCCGGGCAAGCGTGTGCGGCCTGTGATGTGCCTTGAAACGTGCAGGATTTTTGGCGGGGATATTGAAGATGCGCTGCCGACGGCCTGCGCGATTGAGATGCTGCATGCGCAAAGTTTGATTCACGATGATTTGCCGTGTATGGATAACGATGATTTTCGGCGCGGCAAACCGACGAACCACAAGGTTTTTGGCGAGGATGTTGCGGTGCTGGCAGGGGACGCGTTGTTGAGTTTTGCGCCCGGGCTAATTATTGAAAAAACTAATTTGCCGGCTGAAATAAAATTGCGGCTGGTGAGTGAATTTTGTCAGGCGGCCGGTGTTTATGGGATTGTGGCCGGTCAGGTTGTTGACATGAATCCAACACCTGAAGCGTTGGAATTTATCCAAATCCACAAAACTGCGGCGCTTTTTAAACTGGCGATGCGTACCGGTGCGATTATCGCCGGAGCAAGTGAGGAGCAGATTGCGCAGATGACTGATTTTGCGCAAAACCTCGGGATAGCCTTCCAGATAGCAGATGATATTTTGGACGAGATTGCAACGCTTGAAGATATGGGCAAGGCGACAGGCAAGGACAAGGATGCTCAAAAACTCACCGCGGTGGGCGTTTACGGGCTTGACGGGGCCAAATGTAAACTTTCTTGCCTTCTGGACGAGTGTCGTGGTAAGATGAAATCGGAAGTTTTTGAACAGATAATAGATAAGATGGAGATACGATGAACACTATTGCAGGTACCGGTTACGAGGTTTTTTTGGTGGCGCTTTTTTGTGCGTGTCTGGCTCAGGTGGTAAAATTTTCTTTGTTTACGATAGGTTCGGGCAAGATTAATTTCAAGATTTTGACGACAACCGGCGGTATGCCAAGCGCGCATTCGGCGGTGGTGATGTCGCTTGCAACGGGGGTGGGGCTGATTGACGGTTTTCAATCAACGCTTTTTGCGGTAACGCTCGGGTTCGCGCTGATTATTATGTACGATGCGGCCGGATTGCGCCGCGCGGCCGGCAAGACAGCGGCCAGCTTGAACAGGTTGATGGAAAACTTTTACGAGCACAACGTTGAGGCCATCGGGCCAAAACTCAAAGAGTTGCTGGGTCATACGCCGGTTGAGGTTTTGGTCGGCGCTGCGCTTGGCGTTATTGTGACCTACGCAATTCATATTTACCTGTTGACATAAACGGTTTTTTGTACTAATATATTTAGTATAGTGAGGGTTTACGGGTTTTCCCGTATCCGATAGTTATACCCTGGAGGTGGATGTGGCGCGAGTTTGTGCCGGCATTTGCCGCAACGAGAGGAATTTTACTCGTTCAATGAGTACGGAAGAATTTAGTTTTAAGTTTTTAAGAGACAGCGCGGGCGCAGGCAGCTGGCGACGCGGTTATGAGTGCTACACAAAAAACCTCGTGTTTGATAATTATCCCGAGAAGAATTTTTATATGGCAAAGGTTAAGGGGAATTATCAGGATTCGTATAAGACGGATTTGATATTTAAAAAAGGTAAAGTGGAGGCAAGATGCACGTGCCCTTTGAAAGAGGAATGGTGCAAACACGCGGTTGCGGTCGCTTTAAAGGCGCTGGATGAGCATGCTTATGAGGACTGGTTGGAGACAAAATATGGGATTGAACCGAGTTTTCCTGATGAAAACACGGCGTTGACCGCGCCGGCTCAAGGTGATTATATTTTCCATTTCAACGCCAAACGCAAGGCGAATTTCTTTTCCATTCTGGTGCGCTCGCGTGAGACGGGCAAAATTGTGCGGCAGATTGAGCCGATTCTGCGCGGACTGATTGAGCAGCAAAAACAAAACCCGAAGTTCAAGTTGAATAATTCCCAAAAGACAGAGGTGGAGATTTTCACGGAGCTGCTGAAAATTTCGCGTCAGGACAAAAAAGCCGGCTGGTATGATATCCAGATTACAAAGTTTTCGGCTATGTTTGACTTGCTCGCGCGCGCGGATGAGGTTTTGGATGAAAAGACAAAAGAGCGGTTGAAGTTTACGGATAAGGAGTGGAAGCTGGTTTTAAGAGTCAGCGCAGGGCAGGGCAACAACAACGCGGGGATTTTGCTTGCGCTTGAATGGTGCAGGCCAAACAGCGATGAGATTTACCCCTTTGAAGAGGTCAGATATTTTTCGCGCCACTTGAAATGGGGCAGGTATAAAAACGTAATTTTTCCGACGAACATTGCGATGCAATCACTGCCGCAAAATTTGTTGAAATCATCGTTCACGGATTTGAAAGAAGCCGACGGCGGTAAATTCATTTATGAGGAACTGCCGCAGCTGCAAAAAATTATGGATGTGGATATTGACCCCAAGATTTCGCAATTGATGTTATCTGACCGGCCGCCGGTGAACGTCGTTTCGCTCGGGATTGATTATGACCAGTCGTTGAAGGCTTCGCTGGAATTTGATTATGACGGGGTCAAGGTGCCGTATTCAAAAACGGCAAAGGCGCCGTATTTGACCGTTAAAAAAGACGACTTGGTTTATTGGATTAAGCGTAATTTGCAGCACGAGCAGGCGGCCTATGATATGCTTTTGGCCTGTAAATTTGTGCCGTCGCAGACAAACAACCTGACGCTTGATAAAGAAACCGCGATTGATTTTTATAATTATTATATCAAGCAGGCGGGTGACGGCTGGAAGTTTGTTGAAAAAGACGAGATGAGTTTCTTTAAGCTGATGGATAATCCGTTCAAGTTGTGTGCAAAAATTGATTTCAGCGAGGAGGCGCAAGACAGTTTTGAGGTGTTTATTTACGGTCAGGCCGGTGATGAGATTATTGACTTTGACGATATTTATGACACGATACAAAGCGGTGAAAAGTATTGCAGAATCAGATCTTTAGGGTTTGTTGAATACCCTGCGCAAGAGATTTATGCGATGATGCGCGCGTTCAATTCGTTTGATGTTTTCAGAACGCAGGACAACAAATATACCGTGAAAACTTATCGCGCCGGGCTTATCACCGAGTTAAAAAACTTGGGGATTGAGCTGATTTTAAGCGACAAGTTTGATAAATTCTGGGAGCAGATGTCAAGTTTTTCAGCCGGTGAGAGCGCGGATTTGCCAACGGGGATTAACGCGGAGTTTCGTGAGTATCAGGAACGCGGATTCGGGTGGCTGTGGTTCATGTACAAATACGGCTTGAACGGGATTTTGGCTGATGATATGGGACTGGGCAAAACCTTGCAGGCGCTGGCTGCTATCCAAAAAGCAAAAGAGGTTGACGGTGCTGCGCCGACACTGGTTATTTGTCCGACGACGGTTGTTTTTAACTGGGAAAACGAGATACAAAAATTCGCGCCGGGACTCAGTTGCTTGAAATTATCCGGTGCCGAGCGCAAGATGCTTTTTGGCGAGATGGAAAAATACGATATTGTGATAACAAGTTATGCGCTTGTGCGGCGTGATATTGAGGAGCTGCAAAAAGTTAATTTCAGATACGTTGTTCTTGATGAATCGCAGAACATTAAAAACGCGATGTCGCAGACAGCGCAGGCGGTGAAAAAATTAAGAGCCGATCACAAGCTCGCACTCTCCGGTACACCGATTGAAAACAAGCTGGAAGAATTGTGGTCGGTGTTTGATTTTCTTATGCCGGGATTTTTGTTCTCTGTTGCGGAGTTTAACCAGCGGTATGTCAACGCGATTATGGAGCGCGCGGACAAAACTGTTGAGAAAAGACTCAAACTTCAGATTTACCCCTTTATTTTACGTCGGATGAAACGCGACGTTGCAAAAGATTTGCCGGATAAAGTTGAAAACATTGCATATTGCGAGCTTACCGATGAGCAGCGCGATTTTTATCTGACGGTGCTCGACAGTACAAAAGAAGAACTGTTCAAAAGCATTGAACAAAACGGGTTGGAAAAAAGCCGGATGTCAATTTTCTCTGCGCTGCTGCGTCTGCGCCAGATTTGCTGTCACCCGCGGCTTTACGATAAAGAGAACGTTAAAAATATTATGTCGAGCGGCAAGTTTGAAAAACTTAAATCCATGCTGGAGGAGATTATTTCCGAGGGCCACAGGGTGCTGTTGTTCAGCCAATTTGTGGATATGCTGGACATTGTTAAAGCGTGGTTGGAGCGCGAAGGAATCCCGTTTGAGTATCTGACTGGCAAAACAAAAGACCGGCAGGGCGCGGTTGAGCGGTTCAATTCAACACCTTCTATTCCGATTTTCTTAATCAGTTTGAAAGCCGGCGGTACGGGCTTGAACCTGACGGGAGCGGATTATGTCATCCATTACGACCCGTGGTGGAACCCTGCGGTGGAAGACCAGGCGACCGACCGTGCGTATCGTATCGGCCAGACCAAAAAAGTTTTTGTCTACCGCTTGATTACGAAAAATACCGTTGAGGAAAAAATCCAGAAACTTAAATCAATGAAACGAAACCTTGTAGACAGCGTAATTTCAGTTGACCGCAACATAACTAAATCCTTAACGATGGAAGATATTAAAGAAATCTTCTCGGTGGATTAAAGTCCCAGCGCGTCGTAATACTCAGGTCTTGGCTGCGGCGGGTAAAGGTTGTCCTCTTGTTCTTTGAGTAAATCCGCCGGGATTTGACTTGCTATTAAATTTACCGCTTGCTTGACAAGAGTACGTTTATTTTCATCGTCCGCCTCATCGTACAGCGCGCTCAAAGCGTAGTACGCTTCATTCTTTTTGCTTTGCGCTACATCAACGCCTTGATTTTTCAATGCCGTCGCTAAACCGTTCAAGATGTCTGTTTGGCGCAACGAGTCCAACTCTTTGACTGACAGGTTATCTGTAATATTGTCCCAAAAATCTTTACCCGGGTTTTGGTGATTCCAGGTCGCAATCACAGGAAAAATATTATCGGAATTGAGTTTTTTAACGGCATTAAAAAATGCGTCGGAATCTTGATTGGCAAAAGTAAGTGAGGAACCTGACAAAGTTAAATCTTTAACCAGATTCAACCTCTCGGCGTATTGAAGTTCATTTTCTTCTTTGCGCAAATTCTTGTACTTCTTTGATGCCTCAGATTCGTTTGTCGTTGTACCAGACTCGTCAGTTTTTTTATCAGTATCATCTTTAGATGAACTTGACGAGCGCGTAAAATTCAAGCCCGGAATTGACCAGCTTGGCAAATCCGTGTAATAGTTCAAAAGATCCCAGTTTGACTGGTACGGGCTGCCAAGATTAATAGTCGGCGGCGTGGTGTCCCATATTGACGGCATTGGCAGATACGGACTTGAAAAGTAATTGTTGCCTTGTCCGCAGAAGCAGCCACCGCCTGACGACATATACTTGAACATCATCATCTGCATAAAAAGCCTTGGCATATTAACTGAATTACTCATGGTGTTTTCCTCCGGTGTTTATCTATACATGTAAAAAAATATTTTTTAACATGATTTACCGGCGGTATTTACGCAGTATATACGAAAGTAAAAAAAATTTACAAAAGAATAAAGCTGTCGATGAAGGGACTTGAACCCCCAC
>DBCX01000057.1:39700-39899 GCA_002293275.1 Cyanobacteria bacterium UBA947
CGTTTTTCAAGTCCTTCGCCAAGCACATAGCGGGCAAATTTTTCAATAACGACTTTGCCTTCGGTAAGCTGCTCAATTGTTTGGTCAGGGTTTTTAACAAACGGCTGTTCAAGCAAAACTTTTGCCGCCATAATTTTGTTAACTCTGCCTTCAACGATCTTCGCACGGATTTCTTCCGGTTTTTTCGCAAGATCTTCTT
>DBCX01000048.1:0-490 GCA_002293275.1 Cyanobacteria bacterium UBA947
GTTTTGTCGCGGAGTTCTTTTACCATTGTAGCTGTAATTTCCATTATTTCTCTCCTTCTTCGGTTACGGCATCTGCCGCTTCTGTTTCAGCTGCTGCGTCTTTTTTGGCAGCCGCTTTGGTTTCAACTGTTGTATCTTTTGCGACAGTTTCTTCAACGCCTGCGTCTTCTGCGGTTACGCCTTTGTTTTTGCGTTGTTCTTTGCCCTCAAGTACTGCGTCTGCAAGTTTTGAGACGATTAATTTTATTGAACGAATCGCATCATCGTTGCCCGGGATAATGTAGTTGATGCCGTCAGGGTTTGCGTTTGTGTCGGCAAGGCAGATAACCGGTATGTGAAGCTTGTTGGCCTCAGCGATTGCGATTTCTTCTTTTTGCTGGTCAATAATAAAGATTAGGTCGGGCAGTCCGCGCATTTCTTTAATACCGCCGAGGGTTTTGCTTAGTTTGCCAAGCTGGCGGTTAAGCTGTGCGATTTCTTTTTTCGGAAG
>DBCX01000048.1:522-10871 GCA_002293275.1 Cyanobacteria bacterium UBA947
TTGGTGAGCATACCGCCCAGCCATCTTCTGTTGATATAATATGCACCGGAGCGCGCCGCTTCTTCGGCAACGACTTCGGATGCTTGTTTTTTTGTACCTACGAAAAGAACATTTTTCCCGCGTGAGGCAAATTCTTTTACGATGTTGTAGGCCTCGTCCAAAAGGTCGGTCGTTTTACGCAAATCCAATACGTAAATCCCGTTTCGCGCGCCGTAGATATACGGTTTCATTTTGGGGTTCCATTTTTGTGTTTGGTGTCCAAAGTGGACGCCTGCTTCTAAGAGCTCAATCATTGATGCTGTCGGCATAGTGTGTTTCCTCATTTCTTGTAGTAATACGGGTTAGCACGGCTCATTCTTAACGAACTAGGGTAATTCCTATCAGCTGGTGTGTAACCAAGAATATTGTAATACAAACAAATGAAAATGCAAACTACATATTTATATTAATATCTTTTTTCAACTCATCTTGAAACTCTTTGCGGTACAAAAACCCAAGATGGCCGCCGTTGCTGAACAGGACAACATTGTCCGCGCAGTAGTTTTTCAATTTCTGCAGCTGTGACGGGTGCGCCAGGTAATCATCTGTCGAGTGGTAGATTTTGTAATTTTTGTTGGTTTGCAAAAAATCAGCTATCGCGTGCAGGCTGGTTTCGTGGTAAATCTCTTGCAGGTCGCGACCTTGCGCCAGATATTTTTGCGCGTAATCG
Organism: Cyanobacteria bacterium UBA947; assembly: GCA_002293275.1. Lineage (GTDB taxonomy): Bacteria > Cyanobacteriota > Vampirovibrionia > Gastranaerophilales > Gastranaerophilaceae > UBA947. The sequence goes on from DBCX01000048.1 coordinate 1,232, forward strand.
CGGTAAGTCATATCGTTTTTTTCGCCCTCTAAAGTGTAGACCAAATCCGACAACTTTTGGTTCATAATAAAACTTGTGATAAGTTTTGCCTCGTCAGCTGTGAACGGCAGCTGTTCGCTTGTCAACCCATCGTTTAAAGATTTGAGGATTTTGGCGGCGATCAGTGCGGTTTTTTCTTTGTCGTATTGGAGCTCGCTGTTTTTGTCAACCTGCGCAAGCGCGTACAAAAGCTCTACCGGCGGGCAGACGGAAATATATTTTGTTATGCCGAGCGTGTCGTTGCGGGATTCTTTTTCGGCGAGAAAAAGTGCCTGAAACGCGCCAAACGAGGTGCCGATAACAACTTTCCCGGAGGGGTTGTAGTTTTTGGTTTCGCTCAGGTGGCTAAAAATTTTTGCGGTGACTGTTTTTAGATAATCGGCATCCTCGGAGGGGTTGCCCGGTGTGTAGCCGGCGGGCATGCTTTTTGCAAACTCCCATTGAAAGTGGCTGCCTTCAATTATGACGGAGTAGCCCTGATCGTAAAAAATTTTCGCCAGAATAACGGAGTGGTGCGAGTTGATACCTTCGCCGATTGAGGGGAAAATTATTGCGGCGGGTGCGGTGCGGTCTTTTTGGAGGATGTAGCGGAATTTGTAATCCTCGCGTGAGGGGTCAATATTTACGCCGGCGGTTTTTATCTGCCGTGCAAAGCTCCTGTTCCAAACGGACATCTCCGACCAGATGGATTTGTTGACCTCGGGGTTGTCAAAAAGTACGGTGCGCATCGAGTCAACAACGGGATTTTGCGGGTTGTAATCCGTGAGTGTTATATCGTGTGGCGGCAAGGCCTGATTTGCGGGTCGGTTTTCGGGGGCGAGGGCATCAGGCGGCGGATTGCCGGCAAGCTCGGCGTAAGTTTCAAGCGTTGTTGTGCGATCAAGGTTGTTGGTTTTTATATAATTTTCAATCCCGTAGAATTTTTTTGCGATGTCGTAAGGGTCGGCGAAGGTTGATTCTATCATCCTGGCCAGCGGCTGCATGTAGCAGGTTTTGTTGAGGGTGAGCCCCGCTTTTGACAGCCCGACAATGGGATTTAGAAAATATGTGAACGAGTCGAAGGGGACTTCAAGCAGTCGTCCTGCGATGCCGCGGCCGCTTGTTGAGGAAAGCACCGGCATAACAAGGTAGGAGCCTTGTTTGACACCTGTTTTTGCAAGCGCTTGTTCCATGTTTTCGTTTGCGGGCTCGATTTTGAAAATTTTTTGTGCGGGGGTGTAGAGCCCGCCGATACCGATTGTTGTGTTGGCCAGAAAACTCAAGGTTTCGGTGCCCGCGCTTTTGAAATCCTTTTGGATAAGGCAGGAGGTGAGGCGTTTTGGGTATTCAATGTTTGTGTGTGCGTTTTTGAGTTTGTCCATGGCGTATTTTGGTACGATGGAGGCCCAAATGATATGTACCGGACGCAGCGCATATTTGTTCAACCCGGTGTTGAAGTTAAAGACTTTGCGGTTAAATTTTTCGTGTTTGTCCTCACCGAGGTAATCGCTTGCGATATCAGGGAAGGCGTAGGCGCAGTTGCAGCACAGCAGGATAAATGTTATAAAAAGTTTCCTCATTACCTAATTCTATACGCGCAAGAAATGAAAAGAATTAGACACCCGGGCCAATTTAAAATAAAACCACCCTGGATTGGATTCGAACCAATGACCTACCGCTTAGAAGGCGGTTGCTCTATCCAGCTGAGCTACCAGGGCGTGTGTTGTTTTATTCAGTTGTCATACCGCCGGATGAGCCTTAATTTTTGACTTGTTGCGCTTTTGCTTTCGCAAAAGACACAACGGGCTGAGCTACCAGGGCGTGTGTTTAAATTCATTATATCATAAAAAAATCGGGACGACAGGATTTGAACCTGCGACCCCNNGTGCGCTACCAAGCTGCGCTACGTCCCGGTTTGTTTTTATTATATCACAAAAAATTTATTTTTACCGCTCGGCATGCCAAAAGCCTCTTGCCAGCACCGGATGTTTGTGGTGTAATTATCCTATGAGAGTAAGCTTTAAGACAATGAACATTAAAAAACCAAACATTAAATTTGAAGATTTTGATATACTGATTATATGTTTGATTGCCGCCGGCTATTTGAGTATTCTGATGAGGCAGGAGTTGAGCTGGGATTTTCGTAATTATCACCTTTACGGTGCATATGCTTTTTTGAACGGCAGAATCGGGATTGATATCGCACCGTCAGGGCTGCAAAGCTATGTGAACCCTCTTTTGGATATCCCGTATTATCTGATGTTTGAATATTTAAACGATTATCCGCGGCTGGTTTCGTTTTTGATGGGTACCCCCGCGGGTTTGATGGCTTTTGTTGTGTACAAAATTTGCCGGTCGGTTTTTTTGCCAAAAAATAAGATGAGAGTATTTATGGTGAGTGCGGCAACGCTTATCGGGGTCACAGGTGCAAGTGCCGGCAGTCTTTTGGGCAGAACACATAATGATATAACGGTTGCGCTGGTTGTTTTGATAGCGCTGTATTTGATGCTGGATATTTTAACAAGAGATGCCCGGCAAACCAAAAAACTTGCGCTCGCCGGTGTTCTGGCAGGTGCTATTACGGGTTTGAAATTGACGGCCGGAACTTATGTTTTGGCTTTTGCGCTGTTGCTGCTGATTTTTCACAAAAGATTTACCAACCCGGTGAAAAGTTTTTTAATTTATTCGGCTGCCTGCGCGGCGGGGTTTTTGGTTACAAACGGGTTTTGGATGTGGATTTTGTGGTCGAATTTTCAAAACCCGTTTTTTCCGTATTTCAACGGCTGGTTCAAATCAGAGTTTGCGCAGATGGTCAACATCAGAGATACCAGACTTTTACCGACAACTATTCAGCAATGGCTTTTTTATCCATGGTTTTTTAACGTATCAAGAGATCCGGCAGACCCGTTTGGTTTTTGGGGCGCTTGCGAGGCTCCGTATTTTGATTACAGATTTCAATATCTTTATATCGCGACGGTAGGTTGGTTTATTTTTAATTTTGCGCCTTTTGTCAGGTCAAAGTTTAATGATTTTAAATCGGAATTTCAGGATTGGATTGATTTTGACAGGTGCATGATATTGTTTTGTTTTTGCACGGCAGCTTATATTATATGGATGGCGGCGTTTTCGTTTATCAGGTATGCGATAGCTATTGAAAACTTGTGCGGAATTGCGATAATTGTTTTTCTTTTCGTTTTTCTTTTTGGTTTGTTCAGGTCAAGGTTTATTTTCAAAGCTATTATATTATCTTTTATCGCGTTGTTATTATCTACAACACATTATCCGCCATGGGGTTCAATAGATTATGAGGAGCAGTTGTTTAACAAAGAATTTATACAATTCAAACAAGATGATTTGTTGATTTTACTTGGTAACGGGCAGAGCTTTCTTGTGCCGTTGTTTGCGCAAAATGTGGAAACGGCGATGGTGGGTATACCCTGGTATGACGGCATGAATTATAACGAAAGATCCGAGTTTGGAAAAAGGTTCAAAGAAAAGCTTTCAACAAGAGAAGAGGTTTGGGTTGTGTTCAACAGTGCTACTCCGATGGACCTGTTTAACAAACCGCGCCGCAGGTGTGTGCGTCACGACATTGATTGGGAATGGATGTTTTTTTGCAAGGTACCGGTTGACGCGTATGATTGGTTTATCAGTGACTGACAGAGTCAGCAACTGATGCGGCGTGGTAAGAACTTCTTGCCAGCGGCTCAATTTTGTATCGGGTGAACCCTGTTTTTCGCGCCAGTTCACGCAGCTGTTCAAACTCTTGGGGGGTGTAATATTTTGCCACGGGGTGGTGATTTTTTGACGGCGCGATGTATTGCCCGATGGTTAAAATCTTGCAGCCGGCAGATTTTAGATCGTGCAGGGTTTCTTCAATTTGGTCAAAGTTTTCGCCAAGGCCTATCATCAACCCGGATTTGGCAGGCTGCATGTAGCGCAAAACTTCAAGCGAGCGCTCGTAATTTGCCTGCGGGCGCACAACAGGGAACAGCGCGCGAACGGTTTCAATATTATGGTTAAAAACATCGGGATGCGCTGCGGCAACCACATCAAGCGCCGCGGTGTCGCCCCTAAAATCCGGCGTCAAAACTTCAACGGCTGCGTTTTCAATCGCGTTTATGCAGGCGGCAAAATGCTGCGCGCCGCCGTCAGGCAAATCGTCGCGGGTGACAGATGTTATGACAACGTGTTTCAGGCCCAGGTCTCGCGCGGCGCGGGCGATGTTTTCCGGCTCGTTCGGATCAAGGGGTTCGGGTAGTGCGCAGGTTATGTTGCAATAGCGGCAGTTTCGTGTGCAGGCGCTGCCCATAATCAAAAAGGTGGCGGTATTTTGGCTGTAACACTCGTTTTTATTCGGGCATCGCGCGCTTTCGCAGACGGTGTTTAGGCAGTGAGTTTTTAAAACCCTGCGTACGGTGCGGGTTTTGTCGGTATCAATCAGCGGCCGTTTCAGATATTCCGGTTTTAAAACTTCATCAGGCATTCAAAAATCCCTTCCGAATATGTCGGGTGTGCAAAGCAGACTTCTTTTAGCTGCTCAATTGTGATACCGAATTGCATTGCGATGACGAGCTGCTGGATTAGCGCGGATGCTTCTTTTGAGACGATGTGTGCGCCGATGATTTTGCCATCGCGCGAGAGAATTTTTATGAACCCGTCTGTGCAGCCATCGCACTGCGATTTGCCCAGCGCTGATATGAGCAGTGTTGATTTTTGGAATGTTCCGGCTTCAAGGTCTTGTTCTCTGGCGCCGACCCATGCGATTTCCGGTGTGCCGTAGACCACTGACGGTACGAGTGTTTTGTCAAACTTAATCTTGCCGATGACTTCCAGCGCCTGTTTTGAGGCAAAGTGCGCGAGCTGGATTTGGCCGCAGGCGTCGCCCAAATAAGTCACACCTTCAACCTTTTCATCTGCCCCTGCCCGGCCGATTGCGACGAGAATTATCTCTGCGTCAGGGATTGCTCCGGTGTGGGCGGTGACAAATTTTATACCTGCGGATTTGAACAACCGCTCAACCCGTTTTGAAACCTCGGTGTCGGCGATTGGCAAAAGGTGAGGGGCTGTTTCAACGACTGTCACGTCCGCGCCGAAGGCGGCAAAAATCCGCGCCCATTCAACGCCGATTGCGCCGGAACCCACGATTGTGACGGTTTTCGGCAGGTTTTTCAGGTTCAAAACATCATCAGAACTTAACACCTTTTTGCCGTCAAACGGCAGATCCGGCAGCTCACGAGGTTTTGAGCCGGTCGCGCAGATAATTTCGGTGCAGTCACATTCGGCAAGGTCGGTTATTTCGGTGCGGACAACATCCACACCGGCGTTTTTGAGCGCCAATTCAAGCCCTTTGCGCTGCAAGGCAACGATTTCGTCTTTGCGCGCCATCGCCTGTTCAAAGGTCAGGCCGGTGTGCGCTGCGTGCAAGATGGCTTTTGTGGGGATGCAGCCGCGGTTGAGACAGGTTCCGCCGAGCGCATCTTTTTCGTATATGACAACGCTCAACCCTTTTTTGCGCGCGCACAACGCTGCTGTGTAGCCTGCAGGCCCCGCGCCGATTATGCCTAAATCATACATTTACAACCTCCTGTTTTTAGCCGGCATCTCTTGTGTAAACCCGCGGCAGACGCACCTTTAAGCCGCACAAAATCGTGTAATTTATTGTGTCCAAAATCCGCGCCCACTCGTCAACATTTCCAAGCAATGTGATAACATCGCCGGGCTGCGTGTCAACATCTGTTACATCAAACATCAGCTGGTCCATTGTAATGTTACCGATTTGCGCAACTTTTTGACCGTTCAGTGTGCCGAAAATTTTGTTGGACAGTTCGCGGCGAACGCCGTCGGCGTAGCCAATCGGGACGGTCGCGATTTTGCGCGGGGTTTTGGCTGTGAAGGTGTGGCAGTAACTGACGCCTTCGCCCGCACCGATTTTGTGGATGTGGACGATGCGGCCTTTGAGCGACATCACGGGTTTTAAATCCGCACCGAGCACAATTTCGGCCGCCGGACTGTCGGATTCTGGCATCAACCCGTAAACCCCAATCCCCGCGCGCACCATGTTGGTGTGTGCGATATCGTAATTCAGCAGACCGGCTGTGTTTGCGACATGTAAAAGCAGGTCGTCGGTGTCAATTTGTTCAATTACCGCGCGCCATTTTTCTATTTGCGCCTCGGTTTTTTTGTGGTTTTCCGCGCAGGCCAGATGCGTAAAAACCCCGCGCAGTTCTATAAAATCGGCTGCCTGCACCGCTTTTATAAACGCGGCCGCCTCTTCGTGTGTGACCCCGATTCTGTTCATACCGGTGTCAATTTTGATGTGGACTTTTGGTTTGATACCGAGCCGTTCAAACGCGCGGCGGCAGGCGTCAATGTGTTCTGTTAAAAAGATTGAGATGGTTAAATCCGCTCTGACGGCGCTTTCAACGGCCCAAACGGGAACCGCGCCGAGCACAAGGATTTCGGCATTGATTTTTGCATCACGCAGGTCAACACCTTCGTCGATTGAGGCGACGCCGAGCATATCAACGCCCGATGCAAGCAGCGTCGGTGCGAGCATAACAGAGCCGTGGCCGTAGGCGTCGGCTTTCACAACGGCAAGCAATTTTTTATCAGACGCCGCTGAGCGCAGCAATTTTACATTATGCGCGGCCGCGTCCAGATTAATCTCAACCCACGAATCACGGTGGATATTTGCTTGTGATTGCCGGATATTTTTCATGAAGGATCGCTTTTTCCGATATCGCTAAGTTTTTTAAGCAAGGTCTTGTTTGCGTTGTCAAAATCTGCCAACCTTTTTTCAAGGTTTTTGTCGCGGAATTTGATATCGTGTTGTTCAAATATTTGCATAAGCCTTTTATCTATCGCGATTGTACGATTTGCAAACTTGACCAGTTTGGCTGTGCTATCCGGTGTCGGTTTTTTGGGTGCGTTTTTCAGGCTGTTATAAAATACGTCATCTCGTTGTGCAACCAGATTATCAAGCCGCAGGATATGTTTTTGCAGCGCCGGACTCAGGTTTTCAAGTACGTAGGTTTTGTCCAAAGACTGCCATTTTGTGCTGCCGTTAAGTACTCTGTGAATTGCCATAGCCATAGTTAATCCTCCAAAATCCAGCCGTTCGTAAGATCGACTTTTAGCGGTTTGCGCAGTCTGACGTAGACAACGCTTCCCGGTGTAACATCAAGCGCTTCGCCTTTAAAAACTGTGCGGACAAAGTTCATAAAGCCGTTGCGATATTTTTTAACCTCGCCGAGCGCATCAAGCTGTGCGCGCTGGTCGTTGACGGTTGTGATAAGCGAGTTGTCAAGGACCAGCACACCGTTGCGGATAAACCATCTTCCCGGTTGCGCGTCTGCAAGCTGGCCTTTAAGCCATGAGTTTTTTGAAATCAGGATATATTTGTCTTTTGTGACGTAGTTGTATGGCACCTGCGCCTCGTATGTGTCGCCGGTGGTTGAGATTTGCGAGCTTATGTAAGTCACCATCGCAATCGGTAGGACTGTGCCGGCAGGCAGTGTACCAACGTTACCTTGAACGGTTGCGCTGTTGATGGCAAAGCCTTCGCCTGTTTTTTTGGTTTGGGCTTTTGCGATTTTTGCGTTCGGGTTGGTGCGCACCTGCTCTATCATATCGTACAAAATCAAAACGACTTCCGCGCGGGTTGCGGACTCTTGTGATTGCGCGTCGGTAAATCTTGTGTTGGTAAAGTTCAATTTTTTATCTGCGAGCGCGTTTGCGGCAACGGTGAGCGCCTCGGCGCGGGACACCTCGTCATCGGGGCGGAAAAAATCCGTGTCAGCGGTGATCAGCTCAAAATAAAGCGCCTTTTTTATTGAATCGTATGCCCAGTAATCCGGTGAGATGTCGGTAAATTCCATCGGGTGGTCGACTTTGGCATGCTGCTGGGAGAGCGATCTTATCGCCATGGTCGCAAACTCGGAGCGGGTAACTTTTTCGTCGGGTCTGAATGTGCCGTCAGGGTAGCCGGCAACGATGCCTGTTTCGGACAAAAAGTCAATTTGCTTGGCCGCCGGGTGGCCGGTTCCCACATCAGGGAACTGGAACGCGAGCGCNNTGCCATGATTAATTTTTTCATCAAACCTACCTCCAAAACAATTATAGCATGAAAAAAGACAGGTTAGATAAAATCTTCAAAGTTGTAGAATATTTCACTAAACGCGGTTTCATTTTTTTCGTGTAGTCTGTCGTAAAATTTTTGTGCTGCCGCGCCGGCCTCGTTTGCTTTTTCCTCAAGAAGATTTGTGCTGTACAGGCTCTTGTTTTCAAGCCGTTGTTCTCTTGTCGGGTAGATTGCATCGGCTTCTTTGTACGCGCGCGCCTCTTTGAGTTGTTTAGGGTCGGACAATTTGGGGCCGAGCGCTTTGCGAAGCGAGCGGTCAACCACCGTTCTTTCGGGCAATCTGGCAATCATGGCGTTTTGGTATGCGTGCTCTGCTTCGTGCCCGATTGTGCCAATTGTCGGCATTCCTTTTTCGTAATTAATTTTCCAGCGTAGCAGGTCAAACTCGCCCGCCAGATCGCTGTGTTTTATTGCATTTGTTTGTGTGGGTATGTTTAAGTTTTTAAGCCCTTTTTTGCGCAAAAAGAAGTGCGTAAACGCCTGAACTCTTGCCTCCGGTGCGAGCAGTTTGTATGAGAGAAACGGTTCTTTTTCAATTGGGGTATCGAATAACGTTTTTGCAAAATATTTTGTATCCGGGTCGAGTTTTATTTCGCGGTTTTCTATTTTTACCAGGGCGCTGTCATAGGAAAAATTCATGGAGATTTTTCTGATGCGAGGAACGTTGTCAGCCCAGTTGTGGCGTGCGTTTTGCAGTGAGCAGTCGTAATCTATTTTTGCGCCGCGCCAGCCGGTATTTTTAACTTTTTTAATTGTATTGCGCAGCGTGTCCACAATAAAATAATTCTGTTTAGCCTTGAAAATCCGCTGCAGGATTATCTGGGGTTTTCTGGCTGGGCTTGAATCGTCGGATATTTTCATATCAACCAGTTCCATTTTTTTGAATGTATAATCGTCTTTTTTAAACGTGGTATACATTCTTTTAAACTGCAATTTGCCGTTCTCAAAAATATCAGTGCGGAGCTTGTTGCCGTCGGCGTCAGAAAAACTTATCAGTTCTTTTTCCAGCCCTTTTTTGGCGACCTTGACGGCGTTGAACTGCGCGGTATTTTTCGGCGCAGGGTAGCGCGTAAATTTGCTGATATCGCCTGTAATTTTATTTAAAAGTTTGTATGCTGGGCTCATAATTCCGATAAAAATACGTAAAGATTAAAATTTGTTAGCTGCGTTAATCCGGTATGTATTCAAGCAGGTCTCCGATTTTGCAGTTGAAGAATTTGCACAGCTTGTCAAGCGTGTCCGCGCGGAAGTTTTTGTTTTTATTATTTTTAATATTAGATATTGTGCCTTCCGTAATGCCGGTAGCTTTCATAATATCTCTGCCGCGCACATGGTGGTCCCACATCAATTGTTCCAAATTTACCCTTATCATATAACTAATTATAAACCTTTTTAAGATACTTGACATTAGTATAGGGTTTAGTCTAAAATATTTAGAGTATAGTCTAAAAAACTTAACAAAAAGGAGAAAACATGTAC
>DBCX01000048.1:10935-11106 GCA_002293275.1 Cyanobacteria bacterium UBA947
GCTGTCCTGCTGCAAAAACTGGACTGGCTTGCTGTGCTCGCACCGGAAGAAGAATCTAAATCCTAATCTTTTTTACCAGTTACCCCATTTTTTTTAAACTGTGCTTGGCGGGATTCGAACCCACGACCTTCGCCTTCGGAGGGCGACACTCTATCCAGCTGAGCTACAAGC
>DBCX01000052.1 GCA_002293275.1 Cyanobacteria bacterium UBA947
TCAAAACGCGTTCAATATCTATAGTGTCAAGATTTAAATCCACATCTTTTACAACAACCGGCAGCGTCATTTTGTTCGCGATGTTGCCGTTAAAAGTATAACCGGAGCGCCTGAATTTTCCGTCGGCGTCAAGATGGATACCTTTTTTTGTTGTGTACATCACGCCGTTTTTAATTGACAGGCGCGCGGACGGAATGCGCACATTTTGCATTTCCAGCCGGCCGCTGATACGTGCGGGCGCCAAAAGCACATCTGGCGCGGCGACACCGTCATCAATAAATTGCAAATTCCCCGCTATCGTTCCGCCCTTAAAAGTTTTTGCGCGCGTAAACAAATTCAAAAACTCGCTCGGCAGCGGCTTTGTGATGGTAAAGCCCAAATCCTTAATCGCGAAATTTCTTGCGGCATCAAGGTTGCCTGCAATACGTATTATTGGTTTGGTCTGTCCGCCGCGTTTGAGCTCGCGCGCTATATAATAATCAATTGATTTTATTGCGAACAAATCCTTTTCAAAATGGAAGTCGGCTTTGAGCGCGCGATCGTAGTTCACCGGGCTGAATGAGTACCCTTCAAGCAAAACATCTTTGCCGCTTGGGACATAAAAAACCCATTCCATATCAATCTGGTCACCGGCGGAATTTACGGTCAACCGTGTCGGCGAATCGCCTGCAAGATTGATTTTTACACCCGCGAGCGGCGACATATAATCAGCCGTCAGCTCATCCGTTGCCGTGCCGCGGATGACGATTTCGGTCACCGGCGCTTTCATATAATTTTCCACGTGCCCGCCCATCGTGATATCGTTGCGGCGGTTTTTGCCGTAGTAACCTCTAAAATCTTTAAGCAAAATTTGATCGCCGCTAATCAAAACCTGCCCGGATTCTGCTCTCACGGGAAGGTTGTTCAGCGGAACGATGTTCAACACAAGCGAATTGAAATCAATTTTTCCGTCAACATCGCTGCCTTCAAGATTTATGTTGAAATCAAAATCCCCGCGGGTACCGCCAAAATACGACAGCGGCTCTTGCATCCCGGGCAGCAGTGCAAGCAGCTCCACCGCATCCGCCGCGGAAAAATTTTGCGAATCAAGAGTTATTTTTTCGCCGACGGTGCCGACAATGACGTTAGATTTGTTGACAGAAATTTTCAGCGCAACCTCAGCGTTTTTAAAATCCAATTCGGGACCGCTTTTTTGCGGCTGCTGCTCTTGCGGTGCGAGCGCGGCAAGTTTTTGCGCATCAACAAAAATATTATCCGCGGTGAGTTTTTTCAAAGTTATTTTGTTCACGATAAGACGCGCGAGCGAAACCGATCCGTCAAGGTTTTCAATATTTACAAGCTGTTCGTTGTCCTTTGCAACCAGAATCTGCGCGGCGCCAAAATCAATCTTTGGAGTAAAATGCGTCGTCAGTTTTGGCCATTTAATTTCAACAGTCATGCCGTCAAAGGCAAAATTCAGCACCTCGTGTTTTTGGACAACGGCGGGAAGCACGCGCACATAGCCTGTCAGCGCCACAGCAATAAAAATAATTACACATACAATTATTTTTTTAATCATGTTAATATTGTATTATGAAAAAATTTTTAATCATAGTGTTTTTTGTTTGCGCTCTTGGCGTGTGCGCTGAAGAAATTCAAGACGCCGAGCTTACGACAGGACCGGTGGAGGTTTTTCAAGAGAACAACCGGTTCGGGCTAATGTCTGAAACCTGTCAGGTGCTGGTAAAGCCCGTGTTTAAAAAACTTATCAAAGTCGGAGATTCGGCATGGATTTGTCAAAAAAATAACCGTTTCGGTATGATTGACAAATCGGGAAATTATCTGGTAAAACCCAAATACCGGTTCGCCGACAGAGTGTTTGGCAAATACGCAAAGCTTGGCAACAGCAAGGATTTCGGACTTTATGATGAAACCGGCACGGCAGTGATTGCGCCCGAATACACCGTGATTGAGCCGCTGCGCGGCGGACTGTTTTTGACATGCAAAAATTACAAATACGGTGTGGTGAACATGAAAGGCGAGCCGGTTGAGCTCCCCGAAAACGCGCTGTCCGAGGCACCATCACCTGAGTTGACACCCGCAGCGAAAACAGCGGCTGTCACAGGGTATTCTGCGGTGACGGCAGGGAATTACTTTTTGAAACCGTTTGCCATAATCTCTCCGGCCTACGAACAAACAATTGATGAGCTGGTGTATTCGCGCGGGGCGGACGCGGTCAACGTGCTTATGAATTTCAGCTGGATTCCGAAATTCCCGCACACTTACATAAGAAACTATTACAACGCTCTGAAAACGCCGGATACCGGCCCGTTCAGCAACAAGCGCGAAGAATTAAAAAAACGGATTAAATGATTTTTTTAGAGTATAATAAATAAAAAGAGGTGACTTATGAAATTTTTGCACGCAATGATTAGAGTAAAAAATATTGATAAATCGTTGGATTTTTACTGCAACCTTTTGGGGATGAAACTTTCGCACACGCTTGAACTTGAAGACTCCAGGCTTTATTTTTTGACTGATAATCAAGGTGATTTTCTGCTTGAGTTGACGCACAATTTTGACACTCCAAAAGAGGGTTACGTCAGCGGCAGTGCGTTCGGGCATTTTGCGTTTGAGACAGATTCGTTTGAAGATTTTGACAAACAAATCAAGGCGAAAGGTCTTGACTACATGTGGGAACCGTTTTTGCTCAAAGAAGGCGGTCCGACAATCGCGTTTTTAAAAGACCCTGACGGCAACGAAATTGAAGTGATTGAGAAAGAATAATGGAAAAAATTAAACGCTGCGCCTGGGTTCCGCAAAACAACCCGCCATACCAAAAATACCACGACGAAGAATGGGGCGTCCCCGTGCACGACGATAAAAAGCATTTTGAATTTTTGGTGCTGGAAAGCGCGCAGGCAGGCTTAAGTTGGGAAACAGTTTTGAAAAAAAGAGAAGGCTACAAAAAAGCGTTCCACAATTTTGATGTCAAAAAATGCGCCCAAATGACTGATGAGGATTTGGAAGAAAGGCTGCAAAATCCAGAGATAATCCGTAACCGATTAAAAGTTTTTGCCGTCAGAAAAAATGCAAAAGTGTTTATTGAGATACAAAAAGAGTTCGGCAGTTTTTGTAATTATTTGAGGAAATTTTTACCCGAAGGCAAATCCATTATCAATAATTGGAAAACTTTGAGCGAAATACCTGCTTCGACTCCCCTATCCGATGCTATTAGCAAGGATATGAAAAAGCGGGGTTTTAAATTTTTCGGTACAACAATTTGTTATGCTCATTTGCAGGCAGTCGGTTATGTGAATGA
>DBCX01000014.1 GCA_002293275.1 Cyanobacteria bacterium UBA947
AGGTTCAACGGCCGGCTCCAAAACAGGTTCTTCAACGGGTTCTAAATCCGGTTCTTCAACAGGCTCCTGATTTACCGGTACGAAAGCCAAAGACTCATTCACTGCGGCCGCGCCGCATCTTCGGCAAACAGTGCTTTGGGCAAGATTGACCCCGCCGCAGCTGGGGCAGCGTTTCAGCAGCTGCGCGCCGCAGCCCGCGCAATTAAAATCGGTTATTGCATTGATTGTTTTACAATTTTTGCAGCGCGATGCCGCGCGCGTCTTGCAATGCGGACAGCGCAAAGAATCGTCAATTTTATCTATATTTTCCTTACACCTCGGGCATTTCATTTCTATTAAACGCCAGCTTGACGCCCTCCATTAGCTTCATAAGCCGTTTTGAAACCTCCAATTGCGAGATTCCGAGCGCACCGGCCATTGATTTTTGGCCCATGTGTCTTGTGTAGCGCATATCAAACAATTCAAGATACTGCTTATCCGGTGATTGCGCGGCTATCTCCTGCACGGTTGAATAAATCTTGTCCAAAATCTCCTTGCGGACAACCAAATCCTCGGGAATATTTTTCACTTCAATATCTTTATAAAACGTCGCGGGCGGCGGTGCGGCCGGCGTTTTAACCGCTTTAATTTCTTCAATACTTGTCTCCCCCGAGGCGATATATTTACCTTTGCTGCGGCGGATTCTGCCGGAGTTTCTCAACACGGTTATAATGGAGGTGGTGACAATCTTGCGCAGGTAGGTTTCAAGCGCGGCCTCAGAATCCAGTGAACTGATTATCGCAAACGAGCGCCTGCAGGTTTCGTTAAAAAAATCCTCGTACAAATCCTCGTTACCGGCGTATTTTCGGTTGGTTTTTACGAGGCGCTCTATCAAATCTAACTTATTTTGGGTTAATTCCATCACAAGGGTATTATAGCATATTTATAAAGTTATGTTAATACTCACCCTTGCACCAAGGCCTTTAATCTCGTCGGCCGGTGGTTTTGCCGCGTCAAGTATGGCTTTAACAGATTGTAACACAATTTCATCAATCTGAGTCGAGCCTGTGCCTTTGGCCATCTTAACCTCTTTGATAGCGCCTGTTCTGTCGATGCCTATCTCAACGCGGATTTGCTTGTTGTAAGCATATTCGGTCGCGAGCAGCAAATCGTTTGAAAGCGATATCTTAACGGTTTTGCCGACAGACGACAGGTAATCCTTGAATGCACTGCTGTACGAGAGGTATTCGGGGACTTCCCAGACAACTTTACGCACAAACAGAGGGCTTCCGCCGGCAGGCGGCGCGGACGGCTGTGCCGGATCAAGCGGTTCAAGCTGCGGCGGGGCGGAAGGTACAGGCTGCTGCTCCACGGCAGACCCTGACGGCACGTGAGCTGCCGGCGGCACCGGATTTTCAGGCGGTATGTTCACCTCCTGATGAGTTTCGGGTTCAATCTGTGTTGTACTTTGGAGCCTGACTGCAAAGTACACGGCCGTTGCGGTCGCAATCGCGGCAACAAGCACCGCGGCAACAAGTCGTTTTTTGCCAACCTGACGCTTTGGCGCAACTGACGCACCGGCGGCCGCGCCGCTCTGGGCGATCTCTTTGATATCTTGCACAATTTCTTTAATATCTTGAACTATTTGCTGCTGCGGCTCGGGCTTAGCGGATTCTTCTTCGTCAGAATCCTCTTCCTCTTGCCGTAGCTGCGCTTCCGGCAGGCTGTCTATCAATTCAAGCAGCTCCGAATTGTTAAGCTCCTGGAACAAATCCTGAACAATCCCCGCCTGTTCGGTTGTGACAGGTGCGGCGGCGGGTTCTGCGGCCGGTTCTTCCGGCGGCTCGTCCATCACGGATTGAACGTTTTCCAACGCCTGCAACGATTCGCTGGCCGGCGCGGTGATGGATTCTTGCACCAAATCCGGTTCTTGCTCTTGCTCCACCGGCGGCTCCGGCGCGGGTTCTTCCAAAACAGGTTCAACAATTTCTTCAACGGCAGGCTCTGCAAGCGATTCTAGAGGTTCAAACAATTCAAGCGGCTCCAAAGCGGGCTCCTCGTCAACTACCGGTTCTAAAACAGGTTCCGCGGCAGGCTCGGGTTCAATCGGCTCCAACAGCGGTTCTTCTGCCAATTGATCAAGCGGTTCTGCTATTATCTCCTCATTTACCCCTGCCTCCTCAATTATTTCAATCGGCGGCAAAAGCTCTGCGGCCGGTTCCAAATCAATCTCAACAGGTTCCAACTCAACTTCAATTGGCTCTAAAACCGCCTCTGTCAACGGTTCAATCAAATCTTCTTCAATAATTTCCGGCTCGTCAGCCAAAGGCTCGTTTACCGGTGCGATTGGTTCTTCGTCAATTGCATCTTCAATCCCGACTATCTCGCCTGCAAGGTCGGATATTTCGTCATCTTTTACGACAAAATCGTCAAGATTGTCCGGTGCTTCCTCAATAATTTCGGGCTCTGCCGGCGGCTCTGCAAAGTCCGGCACTGCGGCCTCTTCGTTTAGCCCTTGTTCAATAATTTCAAGCTCTGCGAGCGATTCTATAAAATCCGCCTCCGTTGGTTCCGGCGCGTCAAAGTCAGGTACAACAAGCGATTCCAGCACATCAAACACCTCAGCTCCCGATATAACCGGCTCAATTGCGGGCTCTGCGAGGGCCTCAACGACCGGTTCCAAAACAGACTCAACGGCGGCAATTGGTTCTGCGGCAACAGGTTCAATTTCCACCGCGATTGGCTCAATTTCAGGCGCAACGACCGCTTCCATAACCGCCTCGGCCGCGGGTTCCAGCCCTGCAAGCCCGAACGGCGGGTTTGCGTCAACCGTTTTGACCGAAAGCATCTCAAAGTTCTCAAATTCAATGAATTTATCACGCAGCAGCGCACTTTTGGCCAGCTGCTTGAGCAAAAGTTTTTTGTCCGCGGGCTCAATTTCGTTATCAATCATTGAAACCATTGATGTTTGGGCATAATCCAGCTCGTCATCTGTGATATAGACCGCCGTGTTGCCCGTAAACCCTTTCACAAACGCGATAAAATTATCCGGGGAGGTGAGCAATTCTTTATTTACAAAATAGTAGTTCTCGTCACAGTTTTCATCATCTATGACACGCGGGGTAAAAAAGCCCAGAAATTCAACATCTTTGGCATACTGGTTCATCTTGAAAACGACATAGATATCAGGTGTCAGATTGTATTCAAAATGAGATTTCGGGACAAAAATGTTGTCCTCATCAAACGTGACACGAACATCAATATGGATATTTTCCAGCATAACATCGGCGATGTCAAACTCGTTCAAAATCTTGCGCACCGAGTGGATATTGCGCGCAGCCACTATCTTGATGCCGTTTTGACGCAGATATTTTTGCAAAACCTCCGCGCCGAGCGCGTTGATATAAGCCCTGTTCTTCACATCAGGTTCGCACCCTGATACTACAAATCCCGCCTCCAACTTATCATTTTCTATTATGTCTATTGTGGTCATATACTTTAAAGATAACACATCGGGCAAGGATATTCCAAATTCTTAACAAATTATTAGTAAAGTTTTGTAACAAATATTGAAAAAAAGAAACTTTTGGGGCAAAATTAATTATCAGCGTTTTTCATATCCATGACAGGTGTGAATAAAAAAGGAGGTCAAAATGGTAGTATCAGCTATAAATTTCGGAAATGACTTTGCGCGTCCGGGCAAATTTGACGGCGGCGGCAAAGCGAAAAAGAAAATGCCAACAGCGGCAAAAGTGGCGCTAATTACAACAGGTGCAACGGCCGGAGTGGCAACATTCCTTGGGATTGCTTCGTATAAAGGCTGGCTAAAAGCCGCGCCTGCAATCATCCAAAAAGCGGGCGACCAAATCGCGACGTTCGGCAAATTCGTCGGCAAAAAAGCGGTTGAAGCGGCTAATTTTGTTGCAGAAAAAGCAAAGGCAGTATTTGAAGCGGTTCAAGGCAAATTCAAAAAACCAGTGGAAGAAGCGGTTGACACAATGACCGAAAATCTTGAAGATCTGGTTTAATCAATCAATAAACTCAGACAAAACGGCATTGCTCACGAGCATGCCGTTTTTTGTGAGCGCGTAGCCGTGCGGAGTATTGACAAAGTATTGTGAATATTTTGTTAGCACGCCGGCATATTTATCGTTGAAATCCATACCGAATTTTTTGTTAATATCTGCGACATCAATACCGGCGGTTTTGCGAAACCCGAGGAAAATCTCTTCTTCCAGCTGCATTTGCGGCGTGATCACTGTTTCTGTTTCGCGCGCGAGCGGGTTTTTGAGATATTCTTGCACATCAGTTGTGTTAGAATACCGCACGCCATTTTCGTACCCGTGAGCTGCTGCGCCAAACCCGTAATACTGCCCGTTGTTCCAGTAGTTCAGATTGTGCCGACCTTGAAAACCGTCGCGCGAAAAGTTACTTATCTCATAATGCTCAAAATCTTTTAGCGTGTCAATCGCCGCAAGCCACATGTCAGCTTGCATCTCATCGCTCGGTACATCCGGAGGGTTGTCGTAAAACGCGCAGCCGGGTTCAATTTTCAGCCCGTAGAGCGAGATATGGTTCACGCCAAGATCAACCGCGCGCCGCAAATCCGACACAAACCCTTCCAGCGTCTGCGCAGGCAGCCCGTAGATAAAATCCGCGCTGACGTTTTCGTAGGATTGAAGCGCCCGCGCCGCGTCCGCCGCGCTGTGCGTGCGCCCAATCAGCTGCAGGATTTTGTCGTCAAACGTCTGCACCCCGACACTGACCCTGTTGACTTCAAGCGGTAGTCCCGGTCCATTTCCCCCCGGGTTGACCTCAATTGTCACTTCGGCGTCCTTGGCCAGATTAAACATATCAACCACCGGCTGCAAATCAAGCAGTGACGGGGTTCCGCCGCCAAAATACAGCGTATCAAGAGTTTCACCTTTGTATCGCGCCGCAATCTCTTTTTTCAGCGCATTTATATACGGCTCGTACGCGGCAGCCCCGCCGTTTACTCCTGACGTGAACGAGCAGTAATGGCACTTTGATTTGCAAAACGGGATATGAACGTAAGCTGATTTTGGCATACTTTAATTTTATAACAAAGAGATCCCGAAACAAGTTCGGGATAACAAAAAATATCATCCGTTTGAATGAGACGCGCATGCCAAATATACTATATTATATAATCAGGAAGGGATAGAGGGATATGGCGACCCAAACGGCAAACTTAATAGACGCAAGCTATCTGAACACTCAATACGAGTGGTATCAAAAGACTTTTCCGCCGGTTATCCAGAACTCCTGCGATGAGTTTTTCACGGGCGGTTTGCTGTTCACACTCATCGGGATTAGCAAAAACGTGATGCCCGAGTTTGGCACCAAAGAATCCTACTTTGTAACAAAAATCCGTATTGACAAGCAGCACGACCTGTTTTTCAGAAGCTCGGAGGGCGCGCTCGCAATCGTTTTGGAAAAGGTTTTGGGCAAGGCGCAAAAAAAATTCAACATAAACAAGATGACCGATCTGGAGGCAAAAATTGTCACCGCGTTCAACGATTATCTTTACGGTGCGGTGTCTGACCTTATTGACAAACCCGGCGTGCAGCTTAAACGCACCAACTTTGACGTAATCCACCTGACCTTGATTGTGCGCGACCCGGAAACCCAAAAAGGCGCAAAGTTTATGGTAACCTTGCCCGAGGTGCTTTTGCACCCTGAGGCGACCTCATCATCAGGTGAAAAATTCCAGCGCGAGAGCTTTTTGCGCAGCACAATCGCCGCTGATATTAAAATCGGCAAAACGAAAATCCCGGTGTTTGACCTGAAAAATATTGAGCCCGAGGATGTTGTGGTTTTAGACAAGTCGCACACAAGCAAAATGACGCTCCAGCTGGGCGATTATATAAAAGAATTCAATGTAACACCAAACATGGCGATATCAATCCCCATGGACATAGACACAGGAGGCTATATGGCAGAAACAAACCTTTGGGACAGTCTGGAAGTAGAGATGAGCGCCCAATTTGACAAAACACTAATCACACTGGGCAATCTAAAATCAATTGAAGAAAACGCCGTGGTAGATGTTGCGTCGGTTTACGACAACAACGTGACATTGAGCGTTGAGGGAAAACCAGTTGCGTACGGCGAGCTTGTCATCGTGAACGACAAGTACGGCGTGAAGATTAAAGAGGTCCTTGCCGTCAAACCGGGGGGAAATGAAGGGGGCGCTGCTGCACCGGATTCTTCAGTTGACGCAGGCGGCGCAGGCGCTGAAGAAAGCTTTGATATGGACGACTTTGACTTGGGAGATGATATATGAGCACGTACCTGTTGAATTTTATTGTCTACACAGCAGCAATGGTCGGCGTAATCTGCCTTGCGGTTGTTGTGTATAAAAAAAGTACAACCGGGTTTCGCGCATCAAAGAGCAAATTCATCAGCGTGGAAGAAAGGCTGAATATCTCCCCTCGCAAGACGCTCTATGTCATAAGAGCGGGCAACGAACAGTTTTTAATCGCGGGTGATGCGGACAAAACCACGTTGATTTCACAGCTCGGCGGGGGTAAATACACGGAGCCGGGCAATTACACAGAGCCGACCGAATACACCAAACAAAGACAAATCGCCGCGCGTCACGTTTCTCGCCGCGAGCCGGTGGAATTGCCGGACATCACACAAGACTTGCCCGATGTTGTTGACCTGCAACAGCTGCGCGACAACCGTACCACAGGAATTTTGAAAAGGATAGTGAACATATAATGGATGTTATGACAGATATAAACCCGGTTTTACAGATGCTCATCGTGATGAGTGCGTTCTCGCTCATTCCGTTTATTTTTTGCTGCATGACAAGTTTTTTGCGGTTTGTAATCGTGTTTTCTATGTTGAAGACCGCGCTTGGTACCCAGCAGGTTCCGCCGTCGGTTGTCATAATCGGCCTGTCCATCATCCTGACTTTTTACACGATGGGTACAACTTTTACAAAAATGTACGAGCTGGGCTCGGTGCCGTACTCCAAAAACCAGAACATTGTGCTGACAATTGAGGAAGGCTCAAAACCGTTAAAGGAGTTTATGCTCAAACAAACGCGCCAGAGCGATTTAGCGTTTTTTGTTGAGCTTTCAAGCAAAGAGGCGCCGCAGGCGCCGGAAGATTTAACCGTCTGGCAAATCGCACCCGCGTTTATCATAAGCGAGTTGAAAACAGCGTTTGAAATCGGGTTCATTATCTTTGTACCGTTTATCGTGCTGGATTTGGTGGTCGCAAACATCCTGCTGGCGCTGGGGATGTTTATGCTGTCGCCTACCATCATCTCGCTGCCGTTCAAGCTGCTGATATTCATCGCTGTTGACGGCTGGGCGTTAATCGTGCAGGGACTCGTCACAAGTTATAATTGAGGAAGAAGAATGGAATTATTAGTAGAATATTTAGCCAAAGGTTTTATGACAATGTTGTCGATTTCAATGCCGTGCGTACTGGTGGCAGCAGCAATCGGTCTGGTGGTCGGGATTTTGCAGGCGGTAACGCAGGTTCAAGAACAAACAATCGCCGCGGCACCGAAGATTCTTGGCGTATTCTTAGTAATCGTAATCGGCGGTTTGGGGTTCATTACGCTTTTGAAAAACTTCTTTTTTGAGGGAATGAATATTGCATTCAACCACGTTACAAAGGACGACAATTTTGTGCTGGCGTCGGATTATTACAGGTACACAAGCCCGTTTGACGGCGAGATGAACCGCGACCGGATTAGAAAAGGCGGCGAAGTCAACGATATTATGAAGAACCCGGGCAAGGTACCGTTTATTGACCAGCAGCAAAAGACCAAGTACCTGCCCGCACCGCAGATGCCGATGCCAAAACCGAATTTCGTTGAGACTAACCAAATTTTAGGGCGATAGGGGTAAGGGGTAAATGCGCGGCTGCCGCGTACAAATTACATAACAAAGGTAACGAATGGATAATATATTAGACGAACTGATGAAAATGTACCCGATGCTGTCGGTTTATATGACGGCAGGGTGTCTGATGTTCGCAAGGATTATGGGTTTTATCCGGACAGCACCGGTGTTCAACCGCAAAGAAATCCCCGGGATGGTGAAACTCGCGTTGGGGTTCCTTTTGACGCTGCTTTTGACAGGGCTAATCAAACCGGACGTGACGCTGACGCAAGAAAACTTTGTGCTCTCGCTTGGGTTGAACTTTATCGCGGGCGCGCTGGTCGGGTTTGTGGCGCAATTGATTTGTATGGCGGTGGACGCCGGCGGCGATATGATAAATATGCAGATGGGGCTTTCGTCCGCGATGATAATGGACCCGACATTCGGCTCGCAGGTGTCAATTATGAGCCGGATTTTTTCGCTTATGGGGGTGTTGATTTTCATCCAGCTCGGCGGGGTTTATTGGATTATCCAGGCACTGATTCGCAGCGTTGAAATCTTTCCGCTGGGCGTTATGACATTGCCTTTGGACCGGATAGTCAACATGGATTATTTGATAAAAATTTCCTCAAACGTATTATTTATGGGGCTGCAAATCGCGTCCCCCGTACTTTTGGCAACACTCGGGCAAGACATAATCCTCGGTACAATCTCAAAAACCGCACCGCAGGTAAACGTTTTCCAGTTGAGCTTCTTGTTCAAGCCGGTGTTCGGCGCGGCGATTTTAATATGGATTATGCCGATGCTGATAAACGTCATCAGCGACTATTTTATGTCGTACGCGAAGATATTTTAGTCCTCTTTTTCGACCTTGGTAATTTTTAAGCCGTCGGGTAAAACTTCAATATCTACGTCATGCAAAATCGGGTTGATTTTAAGTGAATCAAGAACTAACTTTGGTATCACTATACCATAACTGTTGCCCATTACTCTGAATTTCTTACGTATAATCATAATAGCATTATAGCATATCATGTATTGACTTTTGTGATTACTTGCGCTATACTTGGGATACACAAGGAGATTACCATGTTAACACAAGAAAAGCTCAGCCAAATTGAAACACCAGCCTACAAGATTCAAAGCCTTGCCGCCGCCATAGTTTGCCTCACGCAAGACTTTGAGGCCGCCAACCCGCAAAAAATGGCGCACGCACACACTATATCAAAATACATCCTCACAGAGCTGGATAAAATCATTAAACTATTCTAGTGGCGGTGGTTTGAGCAGTGGCAAGGTTGGATGACCTGTTTTGCCTCGTCAAGCCGCAGCGCAATCCGGCCGTCAACCGCAACGCCTTCGCCGGTCGCCTCGGAAATCAACAGCGGGTTGATGTCAAGCTCGTCAATGAATTTAAAATCATTCACCAGCTGCGACAATCTCAAAAGCGTTTCTTGAATCTGGTCAATCTGCGCAGGTTTTGTGCCGCGCGCGCCTTCAAGCAGGTGGTACGCCTTGACGGATTTAATCATCTCAAGCGCCTCATCGTCAGTCAAAGGTGCAAGCCGGAAAGTCACGTCCTTCATCACCTCAATGAACACGCCGCCCAGCCCGAACATCATCATCGGCCCGTATTGCGGGTCGGTCGCGATACCGCAAACCATCTCGCGGCTGCCTTTTACCATCTCTTGAATAATCACGCCCTCCAGCCCGTCAATCAGACCTTTTGCCTCTAACCGGCCCAAAAGCGCGTTATATTCGTTAACCAATTGTTCTTCGGATTGGATGTTCACAACAACGCCGCCAACATCTGTTTTGTGCGATGTGGTTTTTGAAGTCATTTTCATAACAACAGGGTAGCCAATCGCGTTGCCAAGTTCTTTGACCTCGTCAACATTAACCGCCAAACCGTATTTGCACGCGCGAATCCCGTAGGCTTGCAGCACATCAATACTTTCAAGCGTCGTAAGCTGGTCACGGTCTTCCGCGATAGCGTGCGCGATAATATGCTCAACTTTCGGCTTGTTCACGTTGTAAACAGGCACTTTACCCTGCGGTTTGTTCTGCCACTCGGCGTATTGGAGCAGGCGTTTCATTGCGCGCGCGCCTTCTTCCGCGTACGGGTAAAACGGCATGTTGACCGTTTCAAAATCAGCAAGTTTCGTGAAGAAATCCGCCGTTGTCATGAACACGCCGATAACCGGTTTGTCAGGGTATTTGGCGCGGACTTCCATGACAGCTTTTGCCATATTAACGTCGGTTTCGCCCATCAACAGCAGGTAGATAACCATTACCATATCAACGTTTTCGTCTTTCAGGCAGGCCTCAAGTGTTTGTTGGTACTGCTGCGCGTTCGCTGATGCAATCATATCAACCGGGTTTTTAACCGATGCCGCAGACGGCAGGTAGCTTTTCAGGTACTCGGTCGTTTCGGGCGCAAGTTTTGCGATTTCCATACCGTATTCGCACAACGCGTCGGTCGCCATAATCCCCGGGCCGCCTGAGTTTGTCAAAATCGCAACCCGTTTACCCTTCGGCAGCGGTGATTTTGCAAACGCCTGGGCTGTGCCGAACAGGTCGCGCAATTCTATCTCGCGAATTACACCTGATTGTTTCAAAAGCGCGTCTGCTGCTTTGTCCGCGCCGGCAAGCGAGCCTGTGTGCGAACTTGCGGCCGATGCACCTGCCGCAGAGCGGCCGGATTTGAGCGCAACAATCGGTTTCTTTTTTGAGATTCTTGTTGCAACCTTGCGGAAGTTCGCCGGATTAACAATACCTTCAAGATAAAGCATAATCTGCTTTGAATCCGTATCGTTTTCCCAGTATTCAAGCAGGTCTTCGGCGTTCACATCTGCCTGGTTTCCGGTTGAAACAAACTGTGAAAGCCCGATATTAATATCTTTTAGCACATTCAAAACGCCGCAGCCAAGCGCACCCGATTGCGAAGAAAACGCAACATCGCCCTGCACAGGCAGTGCAGCCGCAAAAGACGCATCCATCGCCGCAGCCGTGTTAATGACACCGACGCAGTTTGGCCCAATGATACGCATCCCGTATTCTTTAACCTTTGCCATCAGGGATTTTTCAAGAAGGGCACCTTCGCCGCCGACCTCTTTAAACCCTGCGGAGATAATAACAAGCCCCTTTATCCCTTTTTCGTTGCACTGGTCAACGGTTTCAAGCACAAATTTTGAGTTAACGACAATGACAGCCAAATCAATTTCACCGGGCGCTTCAAGAACACTTGTGTACGCCTGCATTCCGTACATCTCGCCGCCTTTGGGGTTGACCGGATAAATTTTACCGGCAAACTTGTACTCTGTCAGACGTTTCATAATCTCTGAGCCAACCGTGCCGTCTTTTGCTGACGCCCCAATTACCGCAATCGCCTGGGGCTTCATAATTTTGTCTAAAATGTTCATCTTGTTTCTCCTCTAATATATTAATAACCGTTTTCAATCCATTCTCTCACGCGAAACTGCGCACCAAGCTCGTTTGCGATTTTTTCGCAAGCCGCGGTATCAATTTGCATACCTTTAAAGCCCTGCACGACGGTTGCTGTCGTCTTTATTTTATTATGCGCGCAACATGCAATAAAATCAAGCACCTCTTTGTAGGCGTTTTTAATTTTTGGTCTGGAAATTTCGTTGTATTGATGTTCGTCCGGCGCGTTCAGGCTGACAGAGATTTCATCAACAAGTCCGGCCAATTCCGGCACAATATCTCTTTGACGGATAGCGTTTGCGTGGCCGTTGGTGTTAAGGCGCACCTTCGTTCCCGGAAAATTTTCTTTGATATAGGCTGCGACCTCTTTTAAAATATCCAGCCGGAGCGTCGGCTCGCCGTAACCGCAGAAAGTAATTTCTTTCATGTCACCTTGAACTTTTTTCAGGGTCTGTGAGATCCCGGAACAAGCCCGGGATGACATGTGCGTTTCCAGCT
The DNA here is from genome assembly GCA_002293275.1 of Cyanobacteria bacterium UBA947. Taxonomy (GTDB): domain Bacteria; phylum Cyanobacteriota; class Vampirovibrionia; order Gastranaerophilales; family Gastranaerophilaceae; genus UBA947. Next base: position 11,787 of record DBCX01000014.1, read on the forward strand.
GCGCGATAACATCTGCGGCAGTAAAGTTCTCGGTTTCAAGCCACAGGTTCGCGCCGCAAACATCGTCCTTATCGTTTCGCAAACAAAAAATGCAATCGTTTGTGCACGCGTTTGTCAGGTTGATGTAAGTTTTGCCGTCAAGTTCGTAAACAAATATGTTCGCCATGCTATAATATTATCATGAAAACAACTTTAACTCTGCTGCCGACGTTGCCCGGCTGTTATATTTATTACGACAAATCAGGTGCGGTGATTTATGTGGGCAAAGCCAAGAATATCAAGCGCCGCGTGTCAAGCTATTTCAACAAAAAACACGATGATGCAAAAACCAATGTGCTTGTCTCGCAAATCGAGCGCGTGGATTTTATCATCACGAACACCGAGGTTGAGGCGCTGATTTTGGAAAGCCACCTGATTAAAAAACACAAACCCAAATACAATATTTTGCTCAAAGACGATAAAAAATACCCGTATTTTTTAATAACGGATGAGGATTTTCCGCGGATTGCGGTTGTGCGCAAAAAAAACATGAACCCCGAAAAAGGCCGCTACTACGGGCCATACACCGACGCGCGCGCGATGTATGCAACGCTTGATTTTTTAAAGAAAATTTTTCCGCTCAAACAATGCAAAACGATGAAAAAAAAGCCGTGTTTGTATTCGCAAATCGGAAGGTGCCTTGCACCATGCTCCGGGAAGGTCACAAGCGCGGAGTACAAATCGCTGGTGGGACAGGTTGAGCTTTTTTTGTCCGGAAAACAAGGGGAGCTTTTAAAACACATTATGGCGCAAATTCAGGTGTACTCGGATTCACAGCAGTACGAAAAGGCTGCGCGGCTGCGCGACAGCTACCTTGACCTTAAAAAAACGCTTGAAAAACAGCGCGTGGTAAGCGAAAACACAAAACTAAACGAGGATATTGTCTCAATGGCGCACGAGGACGGGATTTTTGTGTTTGTAATCCTGATGATTCGCGAGGGCCGGCTGATTGATAAAAAAGAGTTTGTTTACGAGGGTGAGGCCGACCTTGAAACCTTTATAAGAGAGTATTACACAAATGTCTCATTTACCCCCCCAAACAAAATCATAGTCAAAGAGTTGGCGGACAAGGCACTTTACGAACAGTGGTTGAAAGTCAAAATCGTTTCAGGCGGCAAAGAGCTGCTGGCGCTGGCGGACAAAAACGCGCAAGCGGCACTGGAGCAGGCAAAACTCAAACGCGCGGTCAAGCTGCGTGAGGATTTCAACGACATCGGCGCGCAGCTGAAAAAAGAATTGGGGCTGAAAAATTTTCCGCACCGGATTGAATGCTACGATATCTCGCATATTCAAGGGACAAACACGGTGGCGTCAATGGTTGTGTTCCTAAACGGGCTGGCGAAAAAAACCGCGTACAAAAAATTCAAAATCAAAACGACCGAGGGCAAGCCGGACGATTTTGCGTCAATGCAGGAGGTTTTATCGCGGCGGCTTGCAAGACTGGGCGACAAAGGCTGGGAGCGGCCGGATTTAATAATCATAGACGGCGGCAAAGGCCAGTTGTCGAGCGTTGCGGGACTTATTCCGGACGGGATTGACGTTGTGAGTTTGGCAAAACGCGAGGAGGAAGTCTTTTTGCCGCGCCGCTCAAAACCGATTATTTTGCCGCGCGATTCCGGCGCGCTGTTTTTGTTCCAGCGGATTCGCGACGAGGCACACAGGTTTGCAATAACATACCACAGAAAACTTCGTTCAAAAGAAATAAAAAACACGCCCAGAGAGATTTGAACTCCCGACCTCACGGTTCGTAGCCGTACGCTCTATCCAGCTGAGCTATGGGCGCATAACTGCATCATCTCACAAACAAAATTTTTAATCAACTAATCTTCTTTTTTAATCTTTTTCAGCACTATGCGGTCGTTTTCAACTTCCATGTCTAAATCATGCAAAACCGGGTTGATTTTTAGTATATCAAGCACCATTCTTGGCATTATTATGCCCCAACTATTACCTAATGTTTGAAATTTTCTACGCATTTATTAATCCTTATTGCCAACATGTTGCTAATAATATTATAACATTTTTGCTTGACTTACGTTATTAACTATGTTAAAATCATTGTTATGAACAAAAATAGAATTATGCAAACAAAAGAAGACCTAATACTAATCGAAGAAACCGCCCACAAAATTGAAAGCCTCGCCAGTATCCTGTTTTGCTACACAGAGGACTTTGAATCCGGCTGTCCGCAAAAAACAGCCCACACAAATATGACACTGGAATACCTGCTTAAAGAGGTCCGCAAAATTATTGAAATATTTTAATTATTTAAATAAAGACCCCGCTATCCAAGTGCGGGGTGACATAAAGTTTTATTTAATATTACTGAACGTCCACGCGTCAAACGTCGGGGTTTCAGAGATTTTCATCTCCTTCTTCTCTGAGCCCGTGCTTGAATCATCGTGCGCAATCGGCTTGTACAGCCTGTTGTAGTACTCAATAACCATCCGGTCAGAGTTGAAATACGCCTCAGACGTTCTGATAGCCTGACGCATTAACCGCGCCCATTCTGTTTTGTCCTTGTAGTACGTCGGAATAATCTGTTTTTCAAGAATATCCATCACGCACTTGTGGTCTTTCCAATGGCGTTCTTCCCACGGCATCTCGTCATCCAACCCTTCGTATTCAACCGTGTATCCGTTAATACCGTTAAACGTACCTTCAACCGTCCATCCGTCGTAAATTGACAAATGCAGCGTACCGTTCATATTAGCTGACATACCCGATGTACCTGACGCCTCAAACGGCCGCAGCGGCGTGTTCAGCCAGATATCAGACCCGCGTTTAAGCATGCCTGACAACTCCAGCTCATACCCGGGCAGCACAACAACGTTTTTCATTGAGTGCGAACGGTTAAGCAGTTTGTTGAACATCTCTTTGCCCATTACATCATCCGGGTGGAATTTACCGGCAAAAATAATTTGGATTTTGTTTTTGTTAAGCAGTTTTTCAATCCGCTCTTTGTCCATCAAAATCAGCCATGCGCGCTTGTAATCGGCAAACCGTCTTGCCCAGACAATTGTCAGCACATCAGGGTCAAACATTTTACCGGCCACATTCGCGATATATTTGAACAATTCTTCCTTCATCCGGCGTTTTGTTTGTAGCAGATATTCATCCGTACGAGGACCTTTGAAAAGGCTGTAATCCTGCCAGTATTTAAGGTTTACGGCGTTTGTGATAGCTCTAATCGGGCATCTGCCTTCAACCCATTCCCACATTTTGTTGGCAACAAGCCCGTGCAGCTGCGATACAGCGTTTGCAATCCGCGACATACGAAGCGCCGCAACAGTCAGCGAGAAATTCTCTCCGCCAAGCTCAACAGCGGTCTCTCTTGACGCACCGGAGAAGAACCCGCCTTCAAGCAGCGTATCTACCCAGTGAACCTCGTTACCGGCCGCAACAGGTGTGTGTGTTGTAAACACGGTACGCTTTTTGACCGCTTCAAGGTCACCGCCGTACTGGTTTAACAGCTCAAACGCCGCAGGGAGCGCATGACCCTCGTTCATATGAACAACGTCAAAGTTAAACTGCGCCGCTTGCAAGATTCTGATACCCGCAACACCCAGAACCGTTTCCTGCGCGATACGGATTTTTTCGTTACCATCGTAAAGCTTGTAAGAAATACTCTTTGCCCACTCGCTGTTACCTTCAATATCAGTTGTCAAAAGGTACACAGGGCATGTTCCGTAAAGTTCCGGCTGAACCAAATATGCCTTTACCTTAACCTTTTCACCGAAAATCTCAACTTCCGTATACAATCCCGTATCAGTTAAAAAGTCGTAGTATTTGCGCAAATAAGCGACTTCCACCTGCCCGTCAGATGCAATCCGCTGGTCGTAATAACCGTAAGACCACAGCATTGTGACCCCAACCATCGGCAACTGCAAATAACCTGCAGACAGCATGTGCGAGCCCGCTAAAAAGCCCAACCCGCCAGAATATGTTACAAGCGATTGATCCATCGCTATCTCCATTGAAAAATACGCTACATTTGGTAATGACATATAATTTATAACCTCTCTAATTAATCTAATAATAAACTTACGTACAAAGCATACTATAAAACTTTTTGCATGTCTAGTCCAAAAGAATTAATTCTCGTGGAATTATAAAGTTTTGTAAAGTTATCAAGTAGTATTTTCACGTGCGAATAGTTCAAACCGCCCTGAAAATACGCGGCATACGGTGCGCGCATCGGCCCGTCCGCAGACAGCTCAATGGTTGAGCCCTCAATGAATGTACCGCCGGCCATAATTACCTTGTCTTCATAGCCCGGCATATCATCCGGAACCGGTGTCAGATGCGAGTTTACGGGCGAAAATTCCTGTACTGTCTTGCAAAACGCGGCCAGAGGCTCAGGCGCGCCAAAGATTATCGTCTGGATTATGTCTGTGCGAGGGGCATCCGAACGCGGTGTTGTATCAAAACCCATACCCTCAAAGACTTTTGACGCCAGAACAGCGCCTTTAACCGCGTCAATCGTGACCGACGGCGCCATAAAAAGCCCTTGAAACAACAGTCTGTGCTGGTTGAACATCGCACCGCCCGCGCTTCCGATACCGGGTGCAGTCAGGCGCACCGCGGCGTTTTCCACCAAATCCGCACGGCCCGCGATATACCCGCCGGCCTCAACAATCCCGCCGCCCGGATTTTTTATCAAAGACCCCGCAATCAAGTCCGCGCCAACCTCCAACGGCTCGCGATCTTCCACAAACTCGCCGTAACAATTGTCCACAAAGCAGATGCAGTCAGGGTTGTTGGATTTCACCGTCCGGCAAATCTCACCAATCTCGTCAATAGTAAGCGATTTGCGCAGAGAATACCCGCGCGAGCGCTGAATCAGCACCATTTTTGCCCCGCGCACCTGCTCGGGCGCAGTTTCTTCGTACACAACGTCCATCGACTTTATGACCGTCTGCATGGTATCGTACGGCGCGCCGGTAACAGATACCAACTTGTCGCCATGACGCAAATTCCCCATCATCGCGCAGGCGAGCGTGTGCGTACCAGACACAAAATGTATCCGCACAAGCGCCTTCTGCGCGCAAAAAACGTCCGCAAACACGCTGTCAAGCACCTCGCGCCCCATATCGTCATGCCCGTAACCGCTTACCGTATAAAAATGCTCCGGCGCAACACGGTTTTTACGGAACGCATCCAGCACCTTTTTCTGGTTGAAATCGCGAACTTGTTCCAGCACCTCAAACTCTTTTGTCAAACTTTTTTCTGCCTGATTAATCATGTTATCTATTGTAGCACAGGGGAATTGAAAATGTAGAATGCAGAATGTAGAATTTAGAATTGATATGAAAAAATTGCTTATTATAATATTGTTGACATGCGCGCCGGTCTTGGCCGCAGAGGAGCGGATTTTATTTATCCTTGATTTTTCAAACAGCATGATGGAGCCGCTTGGCGGCTCGCCAAAAATTGAGCTGATGATAGACACAATGCGCGACATCCTGCAAGATATCAACCCAAAAACGCCTGTCGGGCTGCGGGTTTACGGGCACAAGGGCGGGTTTACGGCGTTTGAGAGCTGCCGCGCATCAACACTTGTTGCGCCAATAATACCGTTCGGCGCGAAAGGTATTGAGGATTCACTGCTAAAAGTCAGGCCGCGCGGGATGACTCCGATTACATATTCGCTAAAACAAGCTGTCCACAAGGATTTTTTGGGAGTCACAGGCCCAAAACGCATAATTTTGCTCACCGACGGCGGGGAAAATTGCGATGAAAGCCCGTGCAAATACGCCATGGAGCTTGTCAGCACCCGCCGCGACATTACAATAGATGTAATCGCCTTTGCTATGAGCGATTCAGACGACCTTGCACAGCTGGAATGCGCATCACTTGTCACAAGCGGCAGGTTCTACAACCCGCAAACCGCAGCAGAGCTTGCACGCAGCCTTCACAACAGTGTCTACAAAGACGTTGAGGCCAGAATTATCGCGCACTAGTTTGACAATAAATTTTTATGTAATAAAATTATACTAATTCGTTCGGCTGTTGGTATGCCGACGGATTAAATGTTAAACTAGCGAAAGGAATAGAAAAATGCCAAAGATGAAAACACACAAATCTGCCGTAAAACGCTACAAAGTTACAGCGACCGGCAAGATTATGAGAAGACAAGCCGGTATCGGCCACCTTCTTCAAAACAAATCGGGTTCGCGCAAGCGCAAAATCTTTAAAATGATTACAATTTCAGGCTCTCACTTCAAGTTAATCTCGAAAGAATTGCCTTACAAGAAGTATGCAAGGTAGGTGGGCAAATGAGAGTAAAACGCGGAAATGTCAACAGAAAAAGACATAAAAAAATACTAAAACTTGCGAAAGGCTTTATCGGAGCGCGCAGCAGAATTTTTAAGGTAGCGAACATCGCCGTTATGAAGGCGTTGAAGTACGCTTACCGTGACAGACGCAACAAAAAACGCGATATGCGCCGTTTGTGGATTGTCCGTATCAACGCGGCAGTGCGCGAGCGCGGCATGAGTTACTCGCGGTTTGTTAACGCATGCAAAAAATCAGATATTATCGTTAACAGAAAAATGCTCGCAGATATCGCAGTAAACGATAAAGAAGCGTTTGATGCTGTTTTTGCGGCAGCAACGAAGTAACCGGCCCAGCCGGTTCCTGGTAGGTTGACCGTCTAATCGCATTAAATTTTGAGGCAGCTACAAAACTTAACAAAAGGCAATTTTTCCTGACAAAAATACTTAATATAAACATAAGGTTATGTTAGTGTTATTTAAAGGTTAGGAAAAGGTTATGTTTTATTGTGATTTGAATGCTCCGTACAGCAGCGGTCTTGCCGGCGTAAACGGCTCTGTGCCAATGATGCCTATGGGACCAATGATGCCTATGGATCCGATGGTACCAAACTACGGGCTGAATATGCAGCCGGGGCTTGTCCGTGACACGTTTGTGAAAAACGAGTCCACAGACAAAAGCAAGACCGGAAAGATTCTCTTCGGGGTTTTTGTCGCAGCAGCAGCCGTCACTACGATAATTCTGGGCAGAGGCAAAGGCACAGGCAAGGTCATTAAAGGTGCAAAACATCTGGCAGATGCCACAGCACGGGCAACAAATGTTACAACAAATGCGGCAAAAGTACCGTTTAAGACAAAATTGAAAGCACTTTTTGCAAAACAATCCGGCAAGACAAAACCGGCTGCAACGCCGACTCCGACTCCAACGCCAACGCCGCCGGCAAATCAGATGCCGAAATACACGCCTGAGGATTTAATCAGATGGCCAAACCGCAAAGCAGCTGCGGCCAATCTTAAATTGAAACCGGCTCCGGCAAAACCGAAACTGCTTGAATATAAGCCAACTACCCCGCCGGCAATTGTGGCTCCGGCAGCTGCGCCGATAGGAAGGGGTAACGCCAATACTGCTGCCCCTGCGAAGGTTATTGAACTTGGAGCACCTATTCGTAAATCACGCCATGAAGTGCTCCTTGACAGAACCGATTTTTGGCATAATAAATTCTTAAAAGAAACAAATCCCGCGCTCAAAACTCATTACGAAACTATGTACAACAATACTTGGAATAAGGTCGCAAATTGAGATTTTCTATGATACAATGTTTTTCATCAGGCAAAGTATAAGGAGATGAAAAAATGGCAAAAGATTGCAGTTTTGACGTGGTATCGGAATTTGACCGGCAAGAGCTTGTTAACGCGGTTGATCAGGTGAAGCGCGACATCAGCGCACGGTTTGACCTGAAAGACTCCGGCGCACAGGTTGACCTTGAGGCCGACAAAGCCATCACAATCACCGCCTCGGATGATATGAAAATCCGCAACATATACGACATTTTGCAGTCAAAGCTGGTCAAGCGCAACCTCAGTATAAAAATTCTTGACCCGCAAACACCCGAGCACGCGCTCGGCGGCAATGTCCGGCAGGTTTATAACCTTAAAAAAGGTCTCACACAAGAGCTTGCCAAAAAAATTACCGCTGATATAAAAGATAGCAAAATAAAGGTTCAAGCATCAATACAAGGCGATCAGGTGCGGGTTTCCGGCAAGGACAAGGACGATTTGCAAGCTGTTATCCAACTGCTGCGCGGCAACGAGGACAAATACGACTACCCGCTGCAGTTTACCAATTATCGTTGAATTTTTCTATACTGATGTGCAGTTGACTCATTCTTTTATTAATGACTTCCGCCAAGACCGGCAGGTGGGTTGTAGTTTTATCGTTTTCAAAACAATATTCAATTGCTTGGGTTAGTACAATAAACAAGGCTTGAATTTCTGACAGCTCAATTATAAAATCTTCCATTTGTTAACTCCTCTTAACTTTTTGTGACTGATTATTTTAATATGATACTCATCATTCACTAATTATAACTTATTTTTAATTATTTGTCAAGCGGGTTATAATATTTAATATGGATATGAATGTTAAAGGCAGAATAAAATCTTTGGCAGCTATGAAATGTGTTACTATGACCAAGCTGGCTAAACTTTTGGGCGAAAAAGTCGGCAAAGATTATTCTCCGTCTAATTTGCAGAGTAAATTAAGACGCGAGACATTGACCTTTAAAGAAGCTCTTATTATTGCCGAAATACTTGATTACAAATTAGAGTTTACACCCAATAATTAATTAATAATTAATTTTTTTCAAATTCTCCCAAAATAATGTTATCCTGAGTACATAAGGACATGGAAAAGGAGAAATTAAAATGGCAAAAACAATCGGTATAGACTTAGGTACAACAAACTCAGTTGTGGCGGTAATGGAAGGCGGAAAACCAACCGTCATCGCAAACGCGGAAGGCTCGCGCACAACCCCTTCAATCGTGGGGTTCTCAAAAACGGGCGAGCGACTCGTCGGCCAGCTGGCAAAACGTCAGGCGATTCTTAACCCCGACAAAACCATCGCATCAATCAAACGCCATATGGGTGAGGATTATAAAACAAACATTGACGGCAAAGACTACACCCCGCAAGAGATTTCAGCGCTAATCCTGCGCAAACTCGCGGATGACGCAAGCTCGTACCTCGGCGAAAAAGTTACATCAGCTGTAATCACCGTCCCTGCCTACTTTAACGACGCGCAAAGACAAGCGACAAAAGACGCCGGTAAAATCGCCGGGCTTGACGTTTTGCGTATAGTGAACGAACCGACAGCCGCGGCGCTTGCTTACGGCCTGGAAAAAGAAAAACCCGAAAAAGTCCTCGTATTTGACCTTGGCGGCGGTACCTTCGACGTTTCAATCCTGGAAATCGGCGACGGAGTCCACGAGGTTCTGTCAACATCGGGCGACACCCACCTTGGCGGGGACGACTTTGATGAAAAAGTCATGGACTGGATTGTTGACGAGTTTAAAAAAGTTGAGGCAATCGACCTGCGCAACGACAAACAGGCGATGCAGCGGGTTAAAGAAGCCGCGGAAAAAGCTAAAATGGAGCTATCATCGGTGATGGAGACCAACATCAACCTGCCGTTTATCACAGCAGACGCTAACGGCCCAAAACACCTTGACCTGAACCTTACCCGCGCAAAATTTGAGGACCTTTCACGCGACCTTATTAACCGCTGCAAAGGCCCGATGGAAAACGCGCTTAAAGACGCAGGCCTTGGCAAAGGCGAGCTTGATGAAGTCGTTCTTGTCGGCGGCTCAACCCGTATCCCGGCAGTTCAAGCGCTTGTCAAGGAATACACCGGCAAAGACCCGAACCAATCCGTTAACCCGGACGA
>DBCX01000035.1 GCA_002293275.1 Cyanobacteria bacterium UBA947
ACCCGCTTTGCATTATTTTTACAAGACGAGTAAAGGAACATATGTTTATTGGCCAAACATTGTCAACGCGTGCAAGGCGTTTGCATGTCATGTCAGTGTTTATCTTGCGGCGCTTGCAGTGTTTTATTTTCTGTTCAAAAAAAAGGCATCTATTTCGCTTGTTATAATAATAGCATCTGTTTTTGTGCAGGGTTTGTTTTCATCTAAACACTGGGAAGCCGGCTGGACGCTGACTTTTTACTGGGCGACGCTGTTTGTGTTTTTGATGACAATTGGGTTTGCTGCCGCTAACATAAAAAACAAGCAGCAATATATGACGCTGTTTTTTTTGGCGATGGTTATAGTTGTTTCGGCAAGAAATCTTTTCGGGGTCGCGATTTTTGAATCGTGGTTTATCCTGCCGTTTTCGTTTATTGCAATCGGTGTGTTTTTGATGCAGTATCCTTTTGCGGACAAAAAAATTCTGGGAAAAGCTTTCATTGCGCTTTTGGTTTGCCTGTCGGTTTATTATTCCGTGTACGCTTACAAATATAATATTGCTAATACGGTTGATTTGTTTGTGCCGGAAGGACCGTACCTGCGCGTTAAAAAATACAACGCCAAACCGGCTGCTAAAATTTTTGCTTTTATTAAAGAAAATGTTGACAGGGACGAAACGGTGTCAATTTATCCGGAAGGTTACCCGATAAACTTTTACACCGACCGCAAACCCGGCGGCGGGCAGATGTATAATTTAACGCTGCCGTATATTCAGGCTTTTGGTGAAGAAAATGTGATTGCCGAACTGAAAGAATATCCGCCCGATTATCTGGTCTTGTTACACAAAGATACCTGGTCGCTGTACAATACGAAGGGGTTTTGTGTTGATTATGCGCTTGATGTTTGCAAATATATCGCCTCAAACTATAGTATAATTTATGAGGACTCGTCTGAGGAGCTGCCGTTTACGATAAGGAAGAAGAAATGAAGGGCAAAATCGCAAACTTTTTAAAACACAATTGGATGTTGATTTCTACGTCGGCGGTTTTTTTGTTTTTGAGCGTTTGGTATTGGGGGCACACGATAAACATTCTGATTGACGTCGGCCGCGAGTTTTATTATCCGCAGATGATGATGCAAGGGGCAGTGCTTTACAAGGATCTTTTTTGCCAGTACACGCCGCTGTCGTATTTTGTGAATATGTGGCTGTTCCGGATTTTCGGGGTGAGTTTTAACACGCTTTTTGCCGCCGCGCACGTAAATACCGTCATTATACTTGTTTTGACATATCTTATATCAAGGTTCTTTAACAAGCCCGCGTTTAGTTATCTGGTAGTTTTGTTCGTTATGCTGCGGTGCGCGTTTCTTATCAACAACAGTTTTAATATGCCGTATGCGTTTGCAATAATTTATTCGCTAAGCGCTGTTATGGCGGGACTCTATTTTCTGTTGAAATTTGCAAAGGTGCCGAAGAAACGGTATTTGCTGGCGGCATCGTTTTTTACTGGCGCGGCGGTAAGTTTTAAGATTGATGCGCTGCCTTTTGCGGCGGCGATAGTTGCGGTTATGTATTTTTTCAAGCAGTTCAATTTCAAAACCGTGCCGACATTTTTGTTTGGCGCCGCGATTGTGCCGTGTATGAGTTTTGGACTTGTGCTGTTAAGCGGCGCGGATATCCCATCGCTTCAACACAACCTTTCAATCGTTCAGGATATAATGCTCACCGACGGATTCAGGCAGCTTTATACAAACTATTCCGGCATGACAATGACGCTTGCCAAGGCAACAGAGAGCTTGTTATGGTTTTTGCCGATGGCGGTTATGCTGGTTATTTTGGGTGCGTGGGTTTATTATCCGGTGAAATATATCAAACTAAAAAAACGCAGCAAAGTCTCTGTTGTGGCGATATTGTGCTCTGTAATCTGGGTTATTTTTGTTGACAGATTCTATATGTTTACGGAAGAGCAATCGCTTTGCTGGCTGCCTGTGGCTGCTATCGCGCTGGTCGTGTTCCAGACGGTTTCAATATTCAAAAGACACAAAGCTGGCGAGTGCGTCTTTGGCGCCGGCTGCCGCGATGAAAAATTCACGCTGATGTATATTCTTGGGGTGAGCAGTCTGCTTGTCGGCAACAAATCGTTGTTTTGGATATATATGTACAGTTTGGGAACGATTTCTTTCCCGCTCTATTTTATTTATGTAATCACGATGCTCTACAACTACGTGCCGGTGTACATAAAAGCCGTTGATGCAAAAATGTGGGAAAGGACATTCAAAATTGTTTTAGGGTTTATGCTACTTGTGCAGGCGCATTATTGTGCCGGGCAGATAGGCCAATGGTGCGATGCCAGAATTGACACACCTCAAGGGACGGTTTATATAAACGAGCACGACGCAAAAGTTCTTGGTCCGGTTATTGACTATATCCAAAAAAACACACCGCAAGATGCGTATGTGCTGATGCTGCACGAGGGTGTGACGGTGAACTTTATGACCGGCAGAAAAACCCACAAAATCTACCACAACCTGCCGTCTGTTATGATTGAGCTGTTTGGTGAGGATAAAATTGTGCTTGATTTTATCGCGAATCCGCCGGATTATATTTTCATCACCTCGCACGAGTCAAGCGAGTATAACCAGACAAAGTTCGGCGAGAGCTACGCAAAAAATATCATGACATTTATTGAAAGAAATTACAAAAAAGCGCGCCGGTTCCAGGGCGTTTCAAAACATTGCGAAGATGATTTGTACTACATTGATATGTACCAGCGCGGGCGCTGATTTAAGCGCTTGACTTCGGCAGCAATTCACAGCACAACTGACAGCTTTGAAAAACCTTTGAGGCTTTCAAATTCTTTCTGAAACATCTGGCTGCCGGGCTGTTGTGGACATCGGTTATTTTTTGGCCGATGAGGTTGCCGGTTTTGACCGAAAGACACGGATAAACATCCCCTTGCGGGTTGATGAACATTGTTGAGTAAGGCATAAGGCAAGGTTTGTAGATTTCTGCAGGGTGCGCGGCGCCTTTTGACCAAAAGTTTTCTATATCGCTGAAATCACCCTGCGGCTTGAACTTTGGCGACCAGCGCAAAAATGTTTTTGAATTTTTTGACAGGGAGACAAGCTCCTTGTGCACTTCGCTAAAATGCTCCATATCAAAATACGGCACAAGCGGGTAGTTCTGCGCATAAAACTCCTCGGTAAACGAATCTTTCAAACAGTTGTGCTGCTTGAGGTTGTGGTTTCGGACAAACGATATTGAGAAAAAATCAAACCCCATTTGGCTGCACATTTTGTAGAGTTTTGTCAAATCGTCAAGATTGTTTTCCAGCACCAAACTTTTTATCTCTTTCAGGAACGGTTTTTTTGCGAACAATTCAAGGTTGGATTGGATTTTGTCAAACGCACCTGGGCACGCTCTGTTATCGTCGTGCGTTTTTCCCCAGCCGTCAAGCGAGACCGCGAGCAAAAGCAGGTTATTTTTTTCAAACGAGTTAATTATTTTTTCATTCAACAGCATCCCGTTTGTTGTGACGTTTACTTTTGAACGGCCGGCGGCTTTTTCAAAGATTTCCAAAAAATCGCGCCGGATAAGCGGTTCGCCGCCAACAAGCGTGACAAGCCCATACCGTGGAATCTGTTCCAACACCTCAAATATTTGCCCCGTGGTCATCTCCTTTTTTTGCGGGCATTTTCCCACATAACAATACGGGCAGCGCAGGTTGCATTTGTGCGTAATCTCAAACACGTAACGCAGCGGCACAAGCGCCTTTCCGCTGTTCCGGCAATAGGACACCGACGCGTATGCGTTCCTTAAAAAATCAAATACATAAGAGTAATCCAACTTCATACCTCATATCATATCACGAATTCTTGTGGTATGATAGGTGGCATGCGGGCGTTAATTTTTTTGGCTGTTTTTGTGTGGATGAGCGTGTTGTCGTGGGGGCGCGTCAGTGATATCTTGACGGATTTTGGCAAAGAATTCTACTACCCGGCTGCGATGCTGGGCGGTGAGGTGCTCTGCCGTGACCTTTTTTTGATGTACACGCCGATGTCGTATTTTGTGAACGCTGCGTTGTTCAAGGTTTTTGGCGCGAGTTTGAACACACTTTTTGCCGCATCGCACCTGAACGCGCTTATCATACTTGTGATGGTTTATTTGATATCAAGACTGTTTAACAGCGCGGCGTTAAGCTACGTTATCGCGGCGTTTGTCATGTTTATCGGCGTTTTTTCGCTGACGTCGGGCAGCTTTACCGTGGGTTATTCGTTCGGGCTGGTTTATGCGTTCAGTATGGTTTTGGTAAGCGTTTATTTTTTCTTGCGGCAGAATTTTTTGCTCGCATTTTTGTTTGCCGGCATTGCGTTAAGCTGTAAAATAGATTTTATTTTTTATGCGGCGTTTTTGGTTTTGTACGTCGCGTTTAAAAATCGTGAACAGCTAAAATCCGCGGCGGTGATGCTTATTGCGCCGGTGATTGCGCTTGCGTGTTTGCTTGTTAGCGGCGCGAGTTTTGCTGATATTGCAAACAATTTTGCGATGCTCAATGTGCATTGTAATACCGAAAGCTTTAAAACTTTGTATGCAAACTCCACCGGTTTGGTGTTGAATTCGGACAAAATAAAAAGTATTCTCTACTGGTTTTTTGTGTCAGCGGGTGTGTTTGGGGTGCTTGCGGCGTCAATTTATTCTTTGTTTAAATACAAGGCGGCCAGAATAATAATTTTGGCGTTGATGTTTGCGGCATTTGAGTACACCCATTTTGATTTTACGGATTTGAAGGTTTTTTGCTGGCTGCCGCTGTTTGTGCTCGCAGGGCTCGTTGTGCAAACATTCATCCGCAAGAAAAACCCGCAGCTGTATCTGCTCGGGATTTGCAGCGTGCTTGTCGGGTACAAATCGCTTTTTTGGCTGTATTTGGACAACTACGGAACGGTCGCTTTCGCGCTGTATTTTATTTATTTGGTTACGGTGCTGTACAATTATGTGCCGCTAAATCCGAAGGTTTGGCAAAAGACCTGCATGATTATTTTTTGTTATTTTATCGTGTTGTATTTGTATTTCAATGTCAACCCGGTGGGATGGGTAGGGCACCGTGTAGAAACTCCGAAAGGTACGCTGCGTGTGCAGGCAGATCAGGCGCCGGCCTACCGGCAGGTTATTGATTATATCCAAAACAACATGCCCAAGGATGCTTATTTTCTGGTGATGCGCGAGGGTGTGATATTCAATTTTTTGACAGACCGCAAAACAAGCAATATTTATTACAACCTGTCTCCTATTATGGTTGAGATGCTCGGGCAGGACAATATTATATCGGGGCTGCGTGCGGATTTGCCGGATTATATATTTGTTACATCGTACATTTCGGTAGAGTATAACCTTGGCATGTTCGGGGACGATTATGCGGGTGGTATAATGGATTTTATTAACGAAAACTATGATAAAAAACAAAGGTTCAGCGGCGAGGAGGATGAGTTTTTTATTGATATGTACATAAGGAGAAAAAGATGAATCAATCGGTTAAAATAGCGGCGGGTGTATTGCTTTTGCTGGTGTCGGTGGCGGCTTTGGTGCTTGGCGGGTGGCCGTTGATTATTTTGTCGTGCGCGTTGATGGCGGTGGGCGCCGCGGAATACAAAAATATCATGATGACAAAAGGGTTCACGCCGTTTTTTTACATAATCGTACTTGTTGCGGGCGCTATAATAATTTTGGGGGTGTTTAATCTTCCCGGATTAGTTCCGGTGACGGCGCTGCTGGGTGTGGCGGCATCGTTCGGCGCGGTTATGGTGTCAAAAAGAAAACCGTATATCGCAAACATAACCGTCACAATCCTCGGGTTTATGATTTGCTGGTTGTTGAGTTATATAATTTTCCTTGCCCAGATAAGCGCGCTGTTGTTTTTGTTTTTGGTGGCTGCGGTTGTGGCAACAGATGCGGGCGCGTACTTTTTTGGCAAAAGGTTTGGCAAAACAAAACTGATACCTGAAATCAGCCCGAACAAAACGGTTTTTGGCGCAGTTGCGGGCGGGGTTTGCGCCTGTGCGGCGGCTCTTGCGCTCGGGTGTTTTTTGGGTCTCGGGTGGGGTTATTCGCTTGCCGCGGGTGTTGTGATAACTTTTTGCGCGCAGTTTGGGGATTTCAGTATATCTATTTTGAAGCGCGATGCGGGGATGAAACACTCGGGCGAATTGTTCGCCGGCCGCGGCGGGATGTTAGATAGGATTGCGCCGTTTTTGTTCAGCGCGCCGGCTGCGTATTATTATTTCAGGTGTTTTTTGGGGTAGTCTATGAAAAACATTATGCTGATATATCCGCCGGGGACAGCGGTTCAAAGAGGGGAAGACAGGTGCCAGATTAATCTTGATGCCGCCGTTGCTCAAGGTATCAGGGCGTGCAACGATTTGGGGTATGCTGCGGCTGTGTTAAAAAACCATAATGTTTTTCTAAAAGATTATCAGAGCGAGCATCTGACGGTGCAGGATTTGGTTGATGACATCAAAGATTTTAAGCCCGCTGTTGTTGTGATAAGCACGACCAACACGACGATTTTTGACGATTTGGAGATTGTTAAGGCGATTAAGCCGCATTCTGCCGGCGCGAGGATTGTTTTAAAGGGCGCGATTTTTTACGATCCGGAGCAGCAGATGCTGGATTTGCTTGATTTGAGCGATATTGACGTAATCATCGGCGGTGAGATAGATTTTGCGATTGAAAAAGTTGTGGAAGGCGATTACAGCGTTGATAATATTTTGTACAAAGATGAAAACGGCGTTTTCCAAAAAACGCGGTTCGGGGTTTGGGGTGAAGATTTGGACTCGCGGCCTTTTCCGGC
>DBCX01000005.1 GCA_002293275.1 Cyanobacteria bacterium UBA947
GCCAGGATCAAACTCTCCATTGTCAGAAAGTTTATATCGTCTCACCGGCGCTAAACCGGCGAAATTAGCTCAATATAAGTTGAACACTAACGCGTGTTGCGTTAATTATGTTCTGTGTTCCGAATCATTTTTGTTATGAATTAACAAGTATTTTTATTCGTTTTCAGCTATTCTATTGTCAATGTTCGGCGGACACCACTTCCCCATCGGCTAGTGTAACTGTTTTGGGGGTAAAAAAATTTCAGTGCCAAGGTATATCATATTACTTCAAGAATTAATGTCAAGCACTTTTTCCAAATATATTACAATTTATGAAGACAACTTGTTTTTTTGAATTTTGTATATTAATATGTTGGTGATAAAGGAGATTGAAAGTTATGAAAAATTATGTAATTACACTGGCTTTAATGCTTGCAACTACGACCGTTGTATCTGCAGCTGACCAATTCGTACCGTTAGATTTTGGTAAATCAGGCAGCACGGCGTCTTCCGAGTTTTCGGCGTCAACTATCGGAAACTCTAATATGCAAAACGCTATTTTGGAACTTGACAGCGCACAAATTGAGGTTCGTGACGAGCTTCTAAACTGCAAAACAAAAGCGTCTGACATTGAGGCAAAATTGTCTTTAATAAAAGCGGAAAAAAAGGCCGTAAACAGACAACTGCGTTCAATTGAAAACCGTATCAAACGCATTGAGTCAGTTAAAGAAAATATCAGAAGAAATATGTTATAAGAACATTTTTTGAAACACTTAAAAACCCGCCTGGGCGGGTTTTTTTATTGCCTGAACCTATCTGAAAGGTAACTTAACACGGCGCCGCCGACCTCTTCGTTGGGGTCAAAGGGGTAAACAGGACAAATCGGCTGCCGGTGCTGCGCGTTGCGCACAAGCATTGCAACCAAAGGCCCGAACGCGTCCGGCACCCGGATTTTGCGATAAATCCCTGCTAAAAACGTCTGCACGGCAGGCGAGTTCGTACTGTTGAAGCGCGATAAGACCGGATACATTTCCTTAATCCCTTTTGTATCAGCCTCAATCAACCTGTCAACTATATACAATGCCTCTGTGATTTGCCCCTCATGATTTGAGCGCGCAAGCACATCGGTCAAATACGGCAGCGCACGCTCTTTTTGCCCGACCAGGTAATCCACCTTCGGTTGATTAAAAGTATAATAATTCTGCACCGGTGCGATATACATCTGTCCTCCTAACTGAACACAAACGGCGGACCGTTCTTGATTTCCAGTAAAATATTCTCCGCCATGACCTTCAAATCCTCTTTTGACTTACCGTTTGCCGCTTGGCGGTTAAATTCTTCCATCAACGGTCCTATTGCGGCGTCTTTTTTCGCCTTAAAGTTGCGCAGGTCAGTTGATACAAGTCTGTTTTGCAGGTCAATCTCTGTATCGGCGTTCATTTTTTTGACCTCAACATCACGAACGGCCTCCCCGGCAAGCTTTCCGCCGTAACCAAGAGCGGTCAGCCCCGTAATCCCGAAAAACATCTGCCTGAACTGTTTGTTGTCGGCGTTTAGCAGGAAGTTATAGCAGAACGCGCGCCAATCGTCAACGTGCGAGTAGAAAAACGGCTTGCCCTCGGTACCGCCGCCCATCGCCTCGTGCGCAATACCTACCGGACCTTTTTTAGCGTCGTATGGGACCTCGGGCATGTTTTTCACGAGTCTTTCAAAATGCGCTTTGCTTTTGGTAAGATTTTTCAACGCAAGGAAACCCAGCCCCACAATAGACGCGAGCGTACCGACACCGAGCGCAATGTATGCGATTGAAGGCTTATCGGGTTTTTCCTTCGGTTTGCCCGTGAACGACACGAGCCGCTTGCCAAGCTCGTTTGATTTGTCAGAGAGCATACTGCGGATTATCTGCATTTTTCCGCCGAACGATTGGGTTTCAATATCAATCAGGCGCTCTTGCAGGCCTTTTTGGATATCGGCCTCGCGCCGTTTCATCCAGACGTCCTTGAATCCTTCGGCAAAAGTCTTGCCCATGAACGCCATCGCGCTCAACACAATCACACCGGTACCTGCAAGCATGGTCTTTTTGGCCGGGCTTATGACCATACGCACCATCGCCTGATGCAACTCATCGTTAATTGACATGTTGCGCGGAAAATCAGGGATACACTCCCCGGGGTTCAGCGAGCTGCGGACTTTTGCGTTCTGCCACATATAACCCGTAACGGCTGCAAGCACACCCATAACACCTGCTGACACCGCCGCGACAGGCAAAAGTCTTTTCACATCGCTTTTGTTTTTGTCGTCATTTTCGTAAATCCGCTGCGGAAGCTGCGCATCCGGTGCAATCAACATTGAGTTTCCTGCATCCTCAAACATGCCGGACGCTATCAGGTTGTTTTTTTGCGCTGCGGTTAGATGGCCGGTCAAATGCCCTGTCAGATGGCCGTTAAGTATGGGTCTTACCGTCATTGTGCGCCTCCTTTACCGTTTTCTGAGGCTGAGACCGGCGCCAAGCGCGGCTCATCTTCCTCGTTTAGCCATGAAGCAAACAGCTTTTTGGCTTTTTCCAGAAATTTTTCTGTCTTTTCTTTTAGTGCGGCTTTGAGCTCGCCTTTGAGCGCAACCAGTTTGTCCGAAATATCAACAAATTTTGCGCTGACAAAATTGAACACACGCTGAGGCAGCTCAACTGCTTTGGTCAGGATGAAGTTCACGGGTTTTGCGATAACCGGCGGAAAGTTTTGCGCAATAAATTGGGTAATAACGGCGGTTTTTGCGGCGGCGTTTTGCATAGCGGCTTGAAAACTCACCTGCGGCGCGGGCTGCAAATCGGCCTCGCGCTGGGCGCGCGCCATCTGCTGGGCTTTCAAGAACGCACCGATTGCCGCGCACTGGCTCCAGCTCATCTCACCCGGTTTTGCGCTAAAATCCGCCTTGCGCTGCGCACCGCCTCCGCCGCCGTTACACATCGGGCATGCTCCGGGCGGCAGTCCGTGCGGACAGGTCCCTGTTCTTATTGCTGTTACCGGGGTTGCTACCAAAATTCCTCCTCGTCAAGAGGACAAAAAAGAAGTTATGCCCTTGCTCGCGGCAAAATTACTTCTTTAGAGTCTTCCGGCTTTTACGGCTGCGGCACAGCTGAAGATATCCACTTCATTTCCTCTTGTAAAAAAATTTTAAAATAAACAATTTGGCATGTCAATATTTTTTGTGTTATAATAAATTTAACTTAAAAGGGGAGGTTATATTATGAAGAAGTTTTTAGCAGGGATGATGGCATTTATGCTTATGAGCATGCCGGCGATGGCAATTGTTGATGTAAACAAGGATTATTGGGCGGCAAAAGAGATAAAAAAGGTTGTTGATGACAATATAATGGCGCTTGATGCGGACGGTAAATTCGTACCGGAAGGCAAAATGAGCCGGATTGAGTTTGTAAACGCGCTGCTTGTGGTTTTGGCCAACGCAAACGCTGATGTTACAACGGGCAATGTGTTTGTTGATGTAAACCAGTCAACACCTTATTACAGTAATATTCTTCGCTCGGAGCAGCTTGGGCTTGTGTACGGGTATCCGGACAAAACTTTCAAACCCAACCGCAAAATGACCCGCGCTGAAACCCAGTCTGTCGTCAGCCATATAACAATTGATAACACAGCGGACACCTCATTGCTTAACCAATTCACGGATGCGGCAAAAATCCCCGGCTGGGCAAAAATTCCGTACGCCGAGAGCATTGAGCACGACATCTACGTGAACCACCCGAACGCAAACGAGCTGCGTCCGAACGATATCCTGACCCGCGCTGAGGCAGCTGTTTTGCTGGCAAGATTGAAAGACAAAATCGCGCTGGTTAAAAAACAATACTACGGTGCAGAAAATATTGAGCACCTTGACGTTAAAAGAAACGCGCCTTGCAACCAGGTGAAAATAGCCGGTGCAAAAAAGATAATCATGTCCGGCAACGTGCTCCAAATAGAGTATGAGGAAGCCTTCAAATCAAAAGAGCATAACGCGGGCGACATCGTGTTGTTTGAGTTTGACGAGAATCTTTACACGGTTGAAGGTACTTTGATAATCCCGTGCGGTTCAATAGTTGAGGCAAGTGTTCTTGAAATCTGCCCGCCAAAAATGTTCAACAAAAACGCACGCGTTTATATGCAGATGAACAAAATCACCTTACCTGACGGCAAAGTCGTTGCGATAAACGCAAAACCGTTCTACAAGGATTACGCGCTTAAAGAAGGCTGGTGGATGAACGCCGGTAAAGTTCTTCTTTACACGCTTGCCGGCGGTGTTGTCGGCGGCGGTGCGGGTGTCGGGATTGCATTTATCCCTGATCCTGTGAAAGTCGGTACAGGCATAGGCATAGGTGCACCGGTTGGTGCAGGCATCGGGCTTGTGACAGGACTTGTCACACCGGGGCTTGACTACAACGCAAGAGAGGACGAACAAATCTACGTAATCCTTCTTGAAGACACCTGTATATTGCAATAATTGTAAAGATTTGTTAGAATAGTAACAAATTAGAGTATGTTCAGCCTTTAATACAGGCACAGAGGAAAGTGTATGCAAATCACCCCTGTAAGTATGAGTTTCGGCTCCCACAGGCAAATATATAAAGACAGCGAGACCAACAAAGCGCTCCTGCCGGTACTAATCGGAGCAACAGCGGTAAGCATTCTGGGCGCTATGACGTTAATTTCACAAATAAAGACCGGCAAGGGCGCTGCTGCAGATTTCCTCAACAACGCAAAAATCGGCAAGGAATTGATTTCGGAGGTTAAAGATTTCAACATGTTCAAGCCAAAAACGTACTCAAATCTTATCAAAAATATGAAATACGGACCGCTTGATATCATTGCGATGGCGGGCGCCTCCGCGGGCGGCGGGTTGGCTGCCGGGTGTTTGATTGACGGCAAAAACAAACGGGCAAAGCTTGAAGAAACCATCTACCAGATGGTTGGCAACATCTTGTTCCCGATTGCGTCAATAACAGCGACAAACGCGCTGATTCCAAAGACTGTTTTTAAACCGCTGCGTATTTTAGCAAGCCTTGGAGCAGGTGCGCTGGGTATTTTTGCCGGAAACAAGGTGGCAAACCGGCTTAACAACCATATTTTTAAAGATAAAGAACAAAGATGTATAAAATTTTCTGATATGACAGCACACGTTGATGACGCCTGCGCTACCGTCGGGCTTGCAGGCAAGGGTATCTCGTTCTGTGAAAACTTTGCAAAAATACTACCGGCAGCGTTGCCTGTCGCAGGGGTATCAATTGGGTTAGCTGATGAGGAGGATGTGGCATGAATATTGCAAAACTGGGTCCCGCCGTTAATTTTGGTACAAGAGTGTCTGTGTCAGACACCATATATAAAACGACTCTTGATGACATATTAAGTGTACCGGAACAGGCTAATTTTGCCTGCGGACTACACCATCTGGAAAACAACGGTAAAGACGATGCCGCAACATTTTATCTGACGATTGAGAATGCCATCGGCTGCACGATAAGATATAAGGAAAACGGGAGAGTCTACCGGCTCAACTCACAGATGAAAAAGGACGAGTTTTCAAATCCGGATTTTTTAAGCCCACGAGATATTGTGAGATTGTACAACGAAACCGCCTCCATCATGTCTTATAAAAAAGACAATGGCAAAGTCGCACCTGCGATGGCACCGCCGCTGGACAGATACCGCGTGCTTAAAATCGCATAGGGATAAGATTAATATATTCTTCAAGCGGCGCATCGTTTAGACAGCACTCAATTATTTTTCTGCCGGTTGGATGCAGTTCAGGTGTGTTGAATTTGGCCAATTCTTTTTTGAAGAAGTCGCTTAATACTTTTGCGCCCGCATCATAGCCTTTGATTCCGACCTCGGCCTGTGTTTCAGGACGCAGGAAGGCTTTTCTGACGTACTGGCCGTCAACTTTAAGGCTTTCAAGGCAATACCCTAGCAGCGGCAGCCGTGCAGGCACCAATTGTTCTTCTTTGAACTTGGCGCTGCCGCGTCTTGCCAGATATTCACGCATAATCCATTGCGGCATAAAGCCGACTTTGTAGTAGCCGATATGCTGGTTCGGAATCAAGATATAGCGTGTGTAGGGCGAGCCCAAAATCTGTTCAAGTAGCAGGTTGGCCTGAGTCACCATCTTGCCGGTCGCAAACGGCCAGTATGAGCCGACGCCTTCGCTTTCCAGAACTGCACTGCCTTCGGTGTCAATAATACTCGGGTTGTTGTAGCCTCTTGGCGCAACCAATCTCCACAACCACGCAAGCGCGGGCGGTATCATGTGGAACATCCCCAAAATCCCGTAGCTCGGATTATCCAGGCTGCAAGGCGGTGTACGCACCCCAAAACTTCTGACATCAACTTCAACCGGCTCGTTTACGATGTTAGGAACCATCGTGCGCGGCAGGACAACGCGCGGGTTCGGGCACGGCGTGCCGTCAGAATCAAGCGTGTGCTCCCAAACCAGGCAGGTCGCCGACGGAACACCTTGGATATTCATAAACACGAGCGGCTCGGA
The DNA here is from genome assembly GCA_002293275.1 of Cyanobacteria bacterium UBA947. GTDB lineage: Bacteria > Cyanobacteriota > Vampirovibrionia > Gastranaerophilales > Gastranaerophilaceae > UBA947. The sequence continues at coordinate 6,511 of DBCX01000005.1, forward strand.
CGGCTGGGTGTACAATTTTTCATAAACCATCTCCGTCCCGTATTCTTTTATGTTATCAACCCTTAAAAACCAGCCGTCTTCGGCATCGCTTACGACAAGTTTTTTGCTGTCACCTTGATGTTCCGGGTGGCACAGCGCCATATCATCAGCAATCGGGTGCAGCTCGCACGGTTCTGCGATATTTAGGTAGAAATTCTCTTTTGTATCAAGGTTTTGCCCGATAATAATCCGGCCGTCCTGCTCGCGGTGGATGTTTTCGCCCATCTCGCTCTTGCCGCCGCCTGATGCGCCCTCGTGCATAATAACTATCTCATTTTCATACGGGGTTATGACCTTGACCGCAGATGCGTGCGCGGTCACCCAGTTTTCTTTTTCGCCCGCGTCCAGCAAAAAGCCGTATATCCCTTTTTTTGCGCTCGGACCGGGATAAAGGTTGTATGAAAACATCTCGTAGACGTCGTTTTTGCGGTTGTGTACAACAAGTTGTTTGCCGTCAAAATGCGTGTGTCTGAACGGCGGCGCCAAATATATTATGAATTTTGGCTTGAACGCGCCTTTGTTCTCGTCAATATCAACAAAATGCTGCAGCCCTGCAAGCGCACAGGCAAAAAACGCGGCATTTTTCGGTGCAATCAAAAGTGATTCGTACTGTCCGCCGGCCAAAAACGGCATCACAATCAGCTCCTGTTCTTTAAGCCAATCAAGCGTTTGACCGCGCAGCGGCGCAAAGTCTTTTTTGTAAGTGTCTTTGAACGTGGGTTTATCGGTCGGGTTTGCGTCCGCAACAACAAGGCACTCCGGGTCGCGGCGTCTCATGTAATCGTCAACGTAATTAACAACCACACCGTTTTTACATTTCACAACAGTCGCCTCGGTGACAGACTTGCCGCCCACATCATAATTAACATCAAAACTACCGGTATCAGAGCCTCCGAGCGCCATCGCAAAAAGCTCGGACTTTGTTTTCGGGACAATAAGATTTTTGCAATTGCCAATCACGTCCAAAAGTTCTTTTGTTAAATTAAATTTTTCCAGCAGTGTAACCATAAAATAATCATATCAAACATAAATATAATTGTAAAGAATCTTTTTTGTGCAATAATTATAAACGAAAGGGAATTTGAATATGAAAGACAAAACTTTTTTGATGATACCGGGGCCGACACCTGTGCCTGAGAGCGTGATGTTGGAGACGGCAAGACACCCGATAGGCCACAGGAGCAGCGAGTTTTCGGCGATATTGAAAGAAGTTTATGAGAATTTGAAATATGTTTTTCAGACCAAAAACGATGTGTTTGTGTTCACGGCAAGCGGCACAGGCGCGATGTGCGCGGCGCTGGAAAACCTCGTGAATCCGGGAGATAAAGTTCTTTGCCTTTCTATGGGGAACTTTGGCGAGCGGTGGGCAAAAATCGCCGAATCGCGCGGCGCGGTCATAGAAAAAATAAAAGTGGACGCCGGACAGGTTATTGATGCACAGGTTTTGCAGGAGAAACTTGCTCAATTTAACCCTAAAATTGTGACGTTGACGCACAGCGAAACCTCAACGGGCGCAGCAAACGACGTCAAAACTCTTTGCTCAATCATACGCAAACACGGCTGCCTGAGCGTTGTTGACGGGGTGACAAGCGTTTGTGCGATGCCTTGCAAACCGGACGACTGGGACATTGATGTGCTTATTTCCGGCTCGCAAAAAGGGTTTATGGCGCCTCCGGGGCTTGCGTTTTTGACCGCAAACGAGCGCGCGTGGAAGGTTTACGAGCAGTGTGAGCACCCGAGCTTTTATTTTGATTGGGCAGCGCACAAAAAAGCCGTGGCAGACGACACAACACCGTTCACGCCCGCGGTCAACCTGATTGCAGGGCTCAATGTTGCGCTGAAAATGATTAAAGATGAAGGAATTGACAATATGAACGCGCGCCACAAAAAGCACGCAATGGCCCTTCGCGCGGCAATAAGAGCGCTCGGGCTGCAGCTGCTGGTTAAAGACGACAGCAACGCAAGCTGCGCGATAACTTCCATCGTGCCGCCGGAGGGGATTTCCGTGCCTGATATCCGCAAAACTTTGAAAAACGATTATGATATCGTGGTTGCAAACGGGCAGGGCCAGCTGCAAGACAAAATTTTCAGAATGGGGACGTTAGGGTTTGTGTGCGACAGGGATTTAATCGGCGCGGTCGGCGCGCTTGAAGCGTCGCTGCAAAAGCTTGGCCACAGATTTGAAACAGGTGCCGGAGTTCAGGCGCTATTGAAAGGATTGCAATAATGAAAGTTTTGGTAACCGATAAAATCAACGAATCCGCCGGAAACATTATCTCACCTGTTGCCAAGGTGGATTTTTTGCCGACGATGACAGAAGACGAGCTGGTCAAAATCATCGGCGATTACGACGCGCTGATGGTCAGAAGCCAGACAAAGGTGACGCCAAAAATTATTGAGGCCGGCAAGAACCTTAAAATCATCGGCCGCGCAGGGGTTGGTGTTGACAATATTGACGTTGACGCTGCAACACAAAAAGGGATTATCGTTGTGAATTCGCCTGACGGCAACACGATGGCCGCAGCAGAACACACAATTGCGCTGATGCTTGCCGTTGCGCGCAACATCGCACCGGCCGCAGCTTCAACAAAGCAAGGGCAATGGGAGCGTTCAAAGTTCACCGGTACAGAGCTTTACAACAAGACTCTCGGGATAATCGGGCTTGGTAAAATCGGCTCGCATGTCGCTCAGGTCACAAAAGCTCTCGGGATGAAGATTTTGGTTTTTGACCCTTACACATCAAAAGAGGTTGTTGAAAAAATCGGCGCGGAATGCGCACCGTCACTGGATGAGTTTTGGGGTGAGTGCGATTTTATCACAATCCACGCGCCAAAAACCAAAGACACCCTCAACCTTATAAACAAAGATACCATCGCGAAGATGAAGAAAAATGTGCGCATCATAAACTGCGCGCGCGGCGGGATTATTAACGAGGCCGACCTTGAAAAAGCTATTGAAGACGGACAGATTGCAGGCGCGGCGCTGGATGTTTTTGAGGATGAGCCAAATATCCAGAACTCACCTCTGGTCAAAGGCGGGAACAATGTCGTGCTCACCCCTCACCTTGGCGCGAGCACGGAAGAGGCGCAGATTAACGTTGCAATTGACGTGGCGCAGCAAATAAAAGCGGTTTTGTCGGGCGGTTCCGCATCGTCAGCGGTGAATATTCCGTCTTTGCGGCCTGACAAATTAGAACCGGTCAAAGACTATATGCAGATTGCCGAAAACGCCGGTGAGCTGGCCGCTCAGATGGCAAAAGGCGCGATAAAAACTATTGAGATCACAGCCTCGGGCGAGCTTGCGCTTTTGGATATCCAGCCGCTTGAAATCGCCGTTTTAAAAGGTGCGCTTTCCACTCTTTTTGAGGGCGTCAACTACGTCAACGCACCGGTAATCGCAAAAAAACGCGCGATAAATATTGTTTCGTCAAAGGTGAACAACAATTCCGACGGGCTTTTGGAGGTAAAACTTGTGACCGATAAAGACACCGTGATAACTGCCGGCAGCCTTACCGACATCGTAAAAATCAACGATTACAAGACCGGTATCCGGCCGCAAAAGCATATGCTGCTTGTTCCGCACGTGAACAAACCGTCAATGATTGCCAAGGTTGCACAGGTTATCGGTGAATCCGGTATCAACATAAGTTCGATGAATGTTGTCCAAAAAAGCGGTGCGTTGTCTCTTATGGTGATAAATACTGACGCCGAAGCCGACGGTGATGTTCTGGACAAGATTGAAAAAATTGACGGTGTACACGAGCCAAAATATGTCAGGCTGAACGCATGAAGCTGGCTGTTTTTGATTGCGATTCAACTCTGATTGATGGCGAGACCATTGAATTTTTGGCGGCAGCCTGCGGGATTGAGGCGCACGTCAAGCGCATCACAGACAAGGCGATGAACGGCGAGATGGATTTTTTTGAGAGCCTTGTGGAACGCGCAGCGTTTTTAAAAGGGCTTTCCGTTGAAAAAGTTGATGAGATTTGCGCTGATTTACCTCTGATGCCGGGCGCAAAAGAAACGGTTAAAGGGCTGCAAGAGCGCGGTTACAAGGTTGTGTGTTTTTCCGGCGGGTTCAAAAACGCGACCGTGCCGTTGTGCAAAAAACTGGGGCTGGATTGCGAGTTTTCAAATATCTTACACGAAAAAAACGGGCTGCTGACCGGCAAGGTCGGCGGGGAGATGATGTTCTCGGACAGCAAAGGCCAGATGCTTTTGCGGCTGCAAAAACTTTTCAATATCAGCAAAAAAAACACCCTCGTTGCGGGCGACGGCGCAAACGATTTGAGTATGTTTGAGCACGCAGATATCCGCGTTGCTTTTTGCGCAAAAGAAATCCTGAAAAAGCACGCCAATATTGTGATTGAAGAGAAAGATTTGAAACTCATTCTTGCAAATCCGTTGGTTTTATGATACAATTTGTTCAAATGAGGAGAAAAAGATGAGAAAATTTAGTTTGGTTATTGCATTTTTGTTGGTAGTTTCGCTCGTGGTTTGCGCGCTGGCGATAAGTTATCCTAAGCTGGCGCCGTATATCAATAAAATCACACAAAAAACACCGGACGGGTATCTTTCGCAAACCTATTCAAATGAACTTAAGCAGGCCCGCGAACTTTTGCAAGATGAGCACAGTCAAAGCGTTTTTGACTCATCTGTTACGATGTATAATTTAGTCGGAGATAGCAGCTTTAACGAAGAGGCGCTAAAATCTCTCATTGAAAGCGGCAAATTTAAGCTGCCGGTTATGTCAGAGACACAGGTTTACTTCAACCCTGCTGTCGCGTTAAAATCAGGTGATGTTGTGATTGATGCCGGAGCGTTAGGTACCGCAGACGGGATGCCGATGCAGCGGTTTGCACAAGAGGTTGGACCGGACGGTAAAGTTTTTGCATTTGACCCGGACCCGACTGATTTTGAAACCTGGATTGCATCCCTTCAAGCAACCCCCGATTTAAAAATTGAGCTTATCCAAAAAGCGGTGTCCAATACATCCGAAGCAAGTCAGTTATATATCCTGCCTTGGGGCGGTTCAAGCCTGATGTGGAATGTTGAAGGTGCAACAATATTGCCGGTTCAAACTGTCAGTATTGATGATTTTGTGAAAGAACGCAACCTTGAACGGGTTGATTTGATTAAAGTGGACGCAACGGGGGCAGACTTGATGGTTCTTCAAGGCGCAGCGCAGACTTTGAGCCAGTTTAAACCGGTGATAGCGGCCCGTATTTGCAACACTGACAAGGATTTGTTTGAGTTGATTTTGTATCTGAACTCGCTTGGACTTGGTTATCAATTTTGGCTTGACGCACACGGTTCCGATTTTTATTGGGGCAGAGTGCTGTACGCGAAAGTTGTTGAGTAGAGCTTTATGAATAAAATAGGCGCGATACTTATATGTTTGTGCGTGGTGGGCGTACTTATTTTAGTAGACCACGTAATGCTTGTACCCAGATATGACGGGGCGTTTTCGCGCGAACACAGTGAAAAAATCAAACAGGCCCGTGCGCTTTTATCTGACCGTCGCAGCCGGCAGGTTTTTGACGCATCGGTTAAACTCTACGATTTTCCGGATTTTATCAGGACTGATGGTTTCAATTCTACAGAAAGATTGGTTGCGGCAGGGTTGTTAAAACCGCCGGCACCTGCGGGATTCAAGCAATATTTTCACCCGGCTATTCCAATCGCCAGAGATTCTGTCGTAATTGACGCCGGCGCGTTTGGCGGAAGATATGATATGCCGATGCGTGATTTTTCGCGTATGGCAAGACGAGGTACGGTGCTGGCGTTTGACCCCGATCCGACGGATCTTGAATTTTGGGTTGACAGGTTAAAGGTCTGGTCGCCTGATAATATTGAGTTTTATCCGATAGCGCTGTGGAATAAATCGCAAAACATGCAGTTGACAATTTTGCCCTGGGGTGGCTCAAGTTTAGTTGAACCTTCGTATATTGGCCGGAAAATCGATGTTAGAACCGTCAGTATTGATGATTTTTTAAAAGAACGCAATCTTGAACAGGTTGATTTCATTAAAATAGACACTCAAGGATCAGAGCTGCATATTCTCGCGGGCGCACAGCAAACACTGCGCCGGTTCAAACCCGATGTTGCGGTCAGCGTATTTTATAACCCGGATGATTTATTCAGGCTTATGTTGTATCTTGACTCGCTTGATTTGGGTTACAAATTCTACCTTGAATCACACAACCCGCAATATTTTTACATGGGCAGAGTGCTGTACGCAAAGGCAAAAAAATAAACGTCTATACGTTGTATTCCAGCCACTTGCCTTCTTTTTTAATATATTCATAGATATAGCATTTTGCGCACGGATTTTTTTTATTCTCCGGCGCCTGACCGATGAGCATTTTTTTTGCGTACAAATAATCCGATTTATTCAGCGCTTTTGTCAGTCCTTGCTTGAACGCATTCCCTTTAAAGAACCCGTAATGGTTACAGCAGCAGCCGAGCAGCTGTCCGTCAAAGCTGATTAACGGCCTGTTCCAAAGCTGGTCGCAGGTTTGCGCAGAAGGCGCGGTATCCGCTTGTGAAAAATCACCGCCCGGCTTGTAGAGCTCTTTTTTCACAATTTTCATATCCTCTTTTTTTATCGGCGAATATTCCGGGCGAAAATTAGGTACGCAAAAAATCCCTATTTTCAACTTCCCGGCAATTTTTCTTGCCTTTGGAATATCTGAAAGATTGTGGCCGAACATTATATATTTCCAGGCGATTGCAGGGTAGGGACTGTTGTATTGCGCTTTATAGGCGTTAATTTTTTTGATATTTGCGATAACTTTTTTAAAATCGCCGCCGCGGCGGTAGATTGAATAAACTTCCTGACTTGCACCGTCAATTGAAAAAACTATATCCCGGAATTGGTATTTTACAAGCGCTTCGGCCAGTTCATCGCTGACAGTGTTGCCGTTCACCCCGCCAAACGCCGTCAACGTGATATTTTTTTCGTGCGCATATTTTATTATATCAATCAACTCGGGGTTCAAAAATATCTCACCGTTGTTTGCCAGTTCAATATCTTCAACCGTGTTTTCATCAACAAATTTTTTAAAATCCTTGAACTTCAAATAACCAAAGTGGTTGTATTGTTTTATGAACCCCTTTGACGGGCACGCCGGGCAATCCAGCTGGCACATTGTACACGCATCTATCCTGAATTTGGTCGGCAGATTTGAGGCCGCAAAAGCGCGCGGAAATGTACCGCAAAGCGCACACGCTCCGAGCAGACCTGTTGTTTTTATGAAGCTGCGCCGGCTTATATTTTTACACATTCGGGTCAAGCCAAACCCCTTCCTCTTTCATCATCTTATATGTGTGGCAGGTCGTGCAGGGGATACCTTGTTTTTCCGGAACTTTTCCGGCGAGCATTTTTTTTGCGTACAAATAATCCGCACTGTTCAAGGCTTTCTTCAACCCCTGTTTGAACACATTTGCCTGATAGAACCCCTGGTTGCAGCAGCAGCCAAGCAACTGCCCGTCAAAGCTGATTTGCGGCTGGTTGAACATAGCATCGCAAATAACGGCTTTATCTTTTATATCGCCCATAAGATCCCAGCTCATCTTGTCAGAGCTCAATTCTTTTTGCACAAACTCTTTGTCTTTCTCTGCTATCGGAGAATATTGCGGCGTAAAATTCACACTGTACTGCCAGTACATCCCCAAATCCGCCGCCATTTTTTTGGCTTTCAACATATCGCACACGTTGTGGCCAAAAATTATATATTTCCAGCCAAGTTCGGGATATTGGCTTTTGTATTGCGCCTTGTATTCGTTAATTTTTTTGATATTTGCGATAACTTTGTTGAAATCGCCGCCGCGGCGGTAGATTGAGTAAACTTCCTGACTTGCGCCGTCAAGCGAAAACAGGAGGCTTCTGACCTGATATTTTACAAGCGCCTCGGCCATCTCATCTGTGATTGCGTTGCCGTTCACCCCGCCGTAGACTGTTAACGTAATATTTTTTTCGTTCGCATATTTTATTATATCAATCAGTTCAGGGTTCAAAAATATCTCACCGTTGTTTGAAATCTCAATTTCTGTCACAGTATTTTCATCCACAAATTTTTTGAAATCTTTGAACTTCA
>DBCX01000063.1:0-57417 GCA_002293275.1 Cyanobacteria bacterium UBA947
GTGCCTAGATGCCCATTTATATGCCCACAAGTTTTTTACGTTTTTAGCCGCTTCAATGTAGTATTTTCGGTCAAAAGGCTTTCCTCCCCAAGCAATAAGTAAATCGTCGCAATATTCCAAAATTTTGCTTATAAATTTTCTGTTTATTTCCTCGTAATTATTTTTAGAATCATAATCTTGCGGAGCTTTTTCACCATTTCCCTGAATCAAGGCAGAAGTATTCAACACAACTACTTCCGAATATCCTGTTGCTTTTGCAATTCTGATAACATTTTTGACTGTTGGATCAAACCCTGTATCTGGAAAAGTATTTGAAGGATTCATCAAAATTGCGGTCAGTGTCTTTTTCCTGTCATTACAAAGATTTATATACAGGTAATATCTACATCTATAACTTTCATCATCTTGATATATCCCAAATCCCGTGGCATTTAAGGTGTTATCTTGAATTTTTTCAGAAAACTTATATGTATTGTTTCCAGTTACTTTCTTCAATATATCTAACGATATATTTTTCTCTTTCAAATTAATCATTCAATTCCGCTCCATTCTAAAACAGGTATAAAATTCCTTTTAATTTACCTATCTTATTGTTAATTCTATAATGTAAGTAAATTAAAGTCAACTTTTTACCTAATTTATTGTTTCAAAATGTGTCTGGTTGCCCGAAAATTTAATAAGGGGTAAAATATGACAAACATTAAAAAACTTTTTGGACTAAAAATTAAGGAATATCGCAAGAAAAATAATCTGACACAGGCACAACTTGCCGAAAGGGTTAGCATTGACGGTAAACACATAAGCTGCATTGAAAGCGGCAAAAATTTCCCATCCCCAGATTTAATCGGACGTTTAGCTGACGCTTTGGGCGTTGAGCCAAAAACATTCTTTGAATTTTACTATTTACAAAATGTTCCTGACTTGAAATCGGATATCACAAAAATGCTGGATACGTTGAACGAGAGTGAGCTCGCCCTAACGCATAAATATATTCGCACATTTATCATTTGATACGAATTGTGTCTAAGATGCCTTTTAGGACTTGAACAATCTGCACCGGAGAGCGATAGATGGGGTATGAATGAAAACCTTAAAACACTCTCACGGACTGAATTATCGGCTCTTTGGCGAAAAGCTTTTAAGACCGAATTACCCAACCATATTNNGCAGACAGATAACGGTGGACTGGATTCTGTTACCGAAAAACGGATTGAAAAAATGGTTGCTAAATTTTCGCAGACCCACGAAATTCAGTTACCTGCACCTAAACTCAATTTATCCTCCGGCACAAAATTAATTCGCGAATTCAAAGGCAGAAAACACGAAGTCCTTGTGCTTGAACAAGGCTTTGAATATAAAAATGAAGCTTACAAAAGTCTCTCAGCAATTGCGAATAAAATCACCGGTACCCGCTGGAACGGCAAGAAATTTTTTGGGGTGATTAAATGAAAAAACAAATCAGATGTGCGATTTATACCAGAAAGTCAAGCGAAGAGGGTTTGGAGCAGGATTTCAACTCCCTTGACGCTCAACGTGAGGCTTGCGAGGCATACATCAAATCCCAAATGCACGAGGGCTGGGTTTTGGTTGACAAACAATATAATGATGGCGGTTTCTCCGGCGGCACAATGGAACGACCGGCGTTTAAAGAACTTTTGTCAGACATAGAAAAGGACGAAGTTGATATTGTTGTGGTTTACAAGGTTGATAGGCTTACACGCTCCCTGATGGATTTTGCCAAAATTGTTGATGTCTTTGACAAGCACGAAACTTCTTTTGTGTCCATAACACAGCACTTTAATACTACGACTTCCATGGGCAGACTGACTTTGAATATTCTGCTTTCATTCGCGCAGTTTGAGCGTGAAGTAACAGGTGAGCGAATTAGAGATAAATTCGCCGCATCAAAGAAAAAAGGAATGTGGATTAACGGTATTCCGCCAATGGGTTACACTAACAACGGTGGTAAACTTGAAATTGACGAACCGAACGCAAAAATTATTAACCAGATTTTTGACGATTATCTTGACCTGAAAACTGTTCCGACATTACAAAATCACCTAAAAGAAAATCAAGTTTATACTCGCACGGGCAAAGTTTTCACAAAAGGTCATTTATACAAAATCCTTTCAAATAAAACATATATCGGCAAAATTGTTCACAAGAAAGAGGTTTACGACGGGCAACACGAGCCAATAATAACGCTTGAAATATTTGACGAAGCGCAGAAAATTTTGCAAACAAACAGTATTGAGCGAAAAAATGCAACCAACGCAAAAAGCGGATCGTTGCTTGCTAAAAAACTTTTTGACGACAAAGGAAATTATATGTCGCCAAGTCATAGCAACAAAAAAGGCAAACGCTATCGCTATTATATCAGCCAAGCGCAACTCCAAAACCGCAAACAAGATTTGGGTGCTGTTTCAAAAGTTTCGGCACCGGAAATTGAAAAATGCATAAAAGCTGAAATTACGGCATATATCCAAAACAAAGAAAACATTCGGGAATATTTCAAAGATATTGCTGTGGCAGAGCAAAAAATAATACTCAATAATATCGAGAAAAAAGAATTAGACACTGCATTCATCCGACATATCTTATTTAAGGCAACCATCTCCAAAGACAAAATCACCATAGTTTTATATAAAACACGAATTAAAAATGCAATTGAGTATTTAACCTACGGGACGCATTTGCCGGAAGAAAACGATGACAATATTCAGGAATTAATCACTATTCAAAAACGGATTAGGATTTCCGGCGTAACTTCTCAAAACAGTAAAATGATAATCGGAGAAAATACAAATCCTGCTCCGAATATGACTTTGATTAATGCCATTGTGCAAAGTTTTCACTACCATAAATTGATGTTTGACGACAAATTAACCTCCAAGCAAAAAGCCAGTACGCACATTTTTAGACTCATGCAGCTACGGTTTTTGCCGAAGGAAACGATTGCCTCAATCATCAACGGCACGCAACCGCCGGATTTAACTCTGGATAAATTGTATAAAATGGTTTAATTCAGTTACTCAAAACCCGCACGCCCCAAGCGAAATCAAGATAGAAGTTGAAAGTTTTTTGAAATAAATTATACTAAAAATGGAAAGGAATATAGAATGAACAAATCAAAAATTGAAACCAACTTTGATGAGATTGACTATTTCTTGTCAGAAGTTGAAACAGGAACAATTATTACACTTGGGGCAAGAGCTGGTATGGGAAAAACAGTATGGGCAATGAAATTTATGAATAATTTGCTAAAGTCGGACAAAAAATGCTTGTACTGCACAAATGATATAAAGCTTAAAATATTTGCTACGTATTTTATTACACAACCTTTTTGTCTTGAATTAAGTTTTGGCATTAAAGAAATTGAAGATAAAATAATCAAAAGCAAGCCCGATTACGTTTTTATTGATGATGTACCGCCAACAGAATTATTATTTCCGGAATGTATTAATGAAATAATGACAAAGTTAAAAGTAATTGCCGAGCGGCACAATACTATTATTGTTGTGCTCCAAACTTTGCCAAGAGAACTTGAAAACAGAAAAAATAAACGTCCGATATTATCAGATTTAGACAAGTCTATTGAAGAATTTTCGGATGTTGTTATCTTTTTATATCGAAAATGGTATTACAATTGCAGCAATAGTGACAATAAGAATGCTGTTGAATTTATTTTTGCTAAAAACCGGTTTGGAGAAACAGGTACAGTACATTTGAAATTTGAACCGCTTATTTGCGAGAAAGGATTTAAAACAAATGACAATAGAATACAAAAATAGAATAAGCTACAGCCTCAATCCCGATAAAGATGAGATTATGGTGGTTATAGGCGATGCAATGCTCAAATCTTTGAGAGGTTTTTTGACCGAAGATGATAATTTATATCTATGGGACGCTGATCTTTGGGTTCACAATGAAATCATTCGGCGTTTAGGTATAAATGGGATAAGGTTTAACATCGGTTATCTTGATTCTAGAGATAGTTATGTCATTGTATCAAGAAGCGATAAAGATAAAATCAAATTATTAGCAAGCCCAAAAGTACAAGCTACAGGGTTGGAAGTATTATAAATGAGATGAAAGTTATATCATGGTTATGTTAAAAGGATTTTCAAATGATGTGCCTATGGGAAAGTGGAGTAAATTAACGAGGTTTATTACTTTAACTCTTGCGCGTATATCACAATATGAGCCGATGTTTTATTACAGGGCTCCGCTTATAAACACTATGAGTCCTTATTGGGCTTATAGTGATGCTTTTGATTTAATAACCTATAAAAAATTCCTGAAAAAATTCACCGGCAAAGGCAGAGCGTGGCTTGAAATACTAGAAGACGTTTCCAACGCAATGGATTTCAATTTTATTTTAACAGAATATTTATTAAAGTCAAAAAATGACAACTTTGACGTATTGGATAATTATCGCATAAGATTTACAACATTTTCTGTACTGCTACATGAGATTCTGTATAGGCATAACCCAAAAAATTTAACAACAACTAATTTGATGGATTGGTTTGTTCCGTGGCAAACGCCGGAAGAACTTATGGAAGAAATGGAATGTCGTATCAAATGTTTGCCGTGGCAATTTAAAAATATTGAAATCAAAACCTTTGACAAAGAAAAACTTTTTGATTTTGCGAACGATTTTTCCAAAGACTTTTTTGAGTATTTTATAGAGCATAAATTCTATCCTAGATACTNNTTGATGCATAATTATTTTAACTGGGGATTGAATAACTGTAGCAATATAGAAGAATTAAGACATTTGAAAAAACTTAAAGGCGATGAGGGGCTGTGGCAAGTATAAACATAGATGAAAGGGAAAAGAAATGTTCAAAAAAATTATTAGAAAAATTGATCATTTATTAGAGCCATATTATTATGACCACAGACCATTGCAGCGGTGGATAAAAAATTTCAGCGGTCGTTTTTGTCATGGGGCTGAATGGGCTATTGATTATACTAGAGAAGATTTGGAGGATTTTCTTGACAAATTCACCGGCAAAGGCAGGGCTAAACAAGAGATTTTACAAAGTAAATTGCCGGATTTGTTCTACGAAACTATTATCATGATTATACTTTGGGGAGATAAATACCCTGTTTTATTCAAATATCTTTCTGATTTTGGGGAATATTTAAACCGTATTCTCATGAAACATAATCCTAGAAATTTGAAAAAGGAAGAACTNNGACGAGGAAGCAGATGTAAGCAGTTTCTAGATGGCCTAAAAAAAAAGAGAAGTTACAGAAATTTGAAAAAGGAAGAACTAATTTATTGGATTGTACGGACTCCAATTGATGATGACAAGCAACTTATATCAAAGGCTAATTATATAATAGAATATCTGGGAAATCATTATCATTACAATTTAGGCAAGCCTAAAAAATATAGCGAGGAAAAACTTGTCCGAAATTTCAATGGATTTATTGATGAATATTTTGCACATTTTTGTAAACACAAATCATACTCCTGTATCTGTTGTGATTTAAAGAATTGGCATGATAAGTATTTAAAATAGGAAAGAGGAAGTATGTTTTTAACACAAATTGAATGTGACGTAGCAAAAGAACTTATTAAAGGTAAAAATCACCGTCAAATCTCTGCGAGTACAGGAATTCCTCAACGTTCTGTTTTGAAAATTGTGGTGGATTTGCTTAAAAAATACGGGGTTACCGACAGAACCAAGCTTTGCCATAAAATACTTCAAGAAAAAATCTTTGATTAACAACCAATCTGCACTGCCGAAAAAGAGAAAAGAGAATTTTGGAGGAAATGTATAAAAATCGCCTCAAAAAACGCCATTAAAAATTCTCTGCGAAAACCAAATACCAACAAATCCCGCCAAACAGCGGGGTTTATTAAACTTCTATCTTCACCATTCTCTTGTCAGAGAAAAAAGAACCGGAGAACGAGAGATTCGAACTCTCGATGCAGGGTAAACCCACATAACACCTTAGCAGGGTGCCGCCTTCAGCCACTCGGCCAGTTCTCCGTATAAACAATTCTAGCATAAAAACTTTTTTTGCGCTACAATTGTTATATGAGAATCGCAGACAAAGAATTTACATCACGTTTGATGGTCGGAACGGGCAAGTTCGCGGATTATCAGACCATGCAGTCCGCGCACGAGGCGTCCGGCGCACAAGTCGTCACCGTCGCAATCCGCCGCGTGGAACTTAACGCGCCCGGCCACGAAAACATTATGGAATATATTAACACCGGCAAATACTGGCTGCTGCCAAACACCGCCGGGTGCGCCACTGCCGAAGAAGCCGTCCGCGTCGCGCGCCTGTCACGGGCTATGGGGATTAACAATTGGATTAAGCTGGAAGTCATCCCGGATCCAAAATATCTTCTGCCTGACCCGATTGCAACTTTTGAAGCCGCTAAAATCCTTGTGGATGAGGGGTTTGTGGTCTTGCCGTACATAAACGCTGACCCGATTTTGGCAAAACGGCTGGAAGAAATCGGCTGCGCAACGGTCATGCCGCTTGCATCTCCAATCGGCTCGGGACAAGGGGTCAAGACGCTTGAAAACATAAAAATCATAATTGAAAACGCAAATATACCGGTCGTGGTTGATGCGGGGCTTGGTGTTCCGTCAGACGCCGCAACGGTTATGGAGCTCGGAGCGGATTTTTGTCTGCTCAACACCGCGATTGCAAAAGCTCAAGACCCGGTTAAGATGGCACAGGCCTTTAAACTGGGCGTTGAGGCGGGCCAGCTTGCATACGAGGCGGGCCGGATGCAAAAAACAGAAATCGCGAGTGCATCATCACCGCTCACAAATCTCGTTGGAGGCAAAAAATGATTGAAATGAAAGTTATGGGGATTGCGCTTGATACGCGCACAGGCTCACCGATTGTTGTTTTACAGGATCAGGAAAACCGCAAGGCGCTGCCGATTTGGATAGGCTCGGCTGAGGCCAGCGCGATTATCCGCAAAATTGAGAACCTGAAAGTCGCGCGGCCGATGACGCATGACCTTTTTATAAATATGATTGAAAAAACCGGTTATACTCTGGACAGGATTGAGATTAACGATGTGGAAAAGGAAACTTATTACGCAAAACTGTTTATCTCGGACAAAGATGGCGAGACCGTAGAGATTGACGCACGGCCGTCAGATGCGATTGCGATTGCAATCCGCGTTGACGCACCGATTTTTGTGGCGCCGAATGTCTTGTCTAACGGCACGGTATCAACCGATTTGGCCAAAGATGAAGAAGAGGCAAAAGAATTCAAAAAGTTTGTGCAAACAATCAAGCCCTCGGATTTTTCAAAACTTTTGAAGGATGAAAGCGACCAATAGGGGTAAATAGACACGCTCATACTAATCGCATTGAGTTTTCCCGTCCCACGGCCTGAGGCCGTTCAGGGTAGGTTGACCGTCAATCACAACGTGTTTTCCCGTCCCAGCTGAGGTCGTCGCATTTGAGGTAGTCCAAGTTTTCATTGTAAAGCACCCACGCGGCGCAACCAAAACCCGATTGAGCGGCTTTATCTTTACAAGTTTCTTCAAAACTCTCATGGTGGCCTGCTGCCGTAGCGCCGAACGGTACAAGTTTGTCACCGTTAAATCTGAACAAGAATGCATCAACACCCAGTTGCTTGGTTTTGACTCCGTTAGTGCCAACCATAACCCAACCGCTGCCTGATGCGTCCGTGTAGATAAGAAATACCGTTCCATCGTTGAGCTGCGCGATTGTCTGGGGACCAAGATTCCACAACTCGCCACTTAAGGTTTTGATAGCTCCCGATTCAAACGCCAAACAACCGGATGACGCCTCGGCCGCCGTGCATTTTTTGCTTATATTAAGATAATGTGCAAGATTTTCCATCATTTTGTCGCGGTAAGCTCTGCCGTCACCGTACTCAGCCCAATTTTTAATAGAGCCGTACTCATCAATCGCACCGGCAAAAGCCTGTGACAAAACAGAATAGGCTTTTTTAAGTTTTGTGGCGGTAGCTTTTGCCTGATGGTTCGCAATCAGCGACGGCATTGTCAACGACGCGACAACACCTATTATTCCAAGCGTTATTAAAACTTCTGCCAAAGTGAAAGCCTTGGCACTGGAGGATTTCAGAGATACCTCCCCCCGTGGTCTACTTACAGCCATTGCCTTGTTCCTTCCAATATGGACATTATATCATTTACCTCTGCCGCTGTCAAATTTGTGGTATAATCAGAGCATGAACAAAGTTATCGTGGGCGCTCAATGGGGCGATGAGGGCAAAGCAAAAATTACAGATATTCTGGCGGCTGATGCTGACTTGATTATCAGGTATCAAGGCGGGTGTAACGCAGGTCACACCGTGGTTGCAGACGGCAAAACATTCAAATTCCACCTTATTCCGTCGGGCATTCTTTACAAAGGTAAAACTTGCTTCATCGGCGCCGGGACGGTTATTTTACCGGAAAGTTTTGAGTCGGAAGTAGGCGGTCTGATTGCGCAGGGCATTGATGTGAGCGGCTTAAAGGTGAGCCCGTTGGCGTCTGTTACAATGCCTTATCACGTTGCAGCAGATGATCCTGACGGCAAAATCGGCTCCACACGCAAGGGTATCGGCCCGACTTATACCGACAAATACGCACGCAAAGGTGTTAAGATTCAGGATTTGTTTGAACCTGACGCACCCGAACTTTACCAAAAATACGCAAAGATTTTTGAGCCTTACGTTTGCTGGGACTGGCAGGATATGCTGCGTGCGCACAAGAACGACCGGATTTTATTTGAGGGCGCGCAGGGTGTGATGCTGGATGTGGATTACGGGACGTATCCGTTTGTGACAAGCTCAAACCCGATTGGCGGCGGCGCGGCCGTTGGCAGCGGATACGGGCCGGCGATGATTGATGAGGTGATAGGCGTTGCAAAGGCCTACGTAACCCGTGTGGGCGAAGGTCCTTTTATAACCGAGCTTGATGATGAGACCGGCGAAAACATCCGGCAAATCGGTGCGGAATTTGGCACAACAACCGGCAGACCGCGGCGGTGCGGCTGGTTTGATGCGGTTACGATGCGTTATGCGGTGCTGGTCGGCGGGTTGACACAATTGGCTATTACAAAAATTGATGTTTTTGACAGTTTTGATGAAATAAAACTCTGCACGGCGTATAAAGATGTGCGCACCGGCGAAATTTGCACATCTTACCCGACAAACGTCAACTCTCACAAATATTATGAGCCGGTTTACGAAACGCATGCCGGATGGAAGCGCAACATAATGGGTATCCGCAAGTACGAAGATTTACCCCCAAACGCAAAAAAATATCTTGCCCGGCTGGAAGAACTGCTTGAGATTCCGATTGCAATCGTGAGCGTCGGGCCGCAGCGCGACCAAACCATATTTAGGGGTAAATAAGCGGAAGTTTTACCCGAATAATCCGCATTGCCCGTGCGGGAGTCCAAGATGCTTGTAGGCAGCGGGCGACACTTTTCTGCCGCGCGGGGTGCGCTGCAGCAAGCCGGCTTGCAGCAGGTACGGCTCGCAAACATCTTCAATTGTGCGCGGGTCTTCGCCGATAGCCGCGGCAATGGTTTCAATACCTACCGGGCCGCCGTTATATTTTTCTATGATAAGCTGTAACAGCGCGCGGTCAGTGTTATCCAGCCCGCAGGTATCTATTTTTAGCGTGTTGAGCGATTTTTCGGCAACCATTTTTGTAATCTTGCCGTCGGCCTTTACCAATGCGTAGTCGCTGACGCGCTTGACCAGCCGGTTTGCAATCCGAGGTGTGCCGCGCGAACGGCCTGCGATTGCGGCTGCACCTGCACTGTCAACTTCAATTTCCAAAATCCCCGCGGTGCGCTTGATGACCTGCGTTAATTCTTCTTCCGTGTAGAACTCCAGCCTGTGTACAATGCCGAAACGGTCGCGCAGCGGGCCGGACAGCTCGCCGGCTTTTGTTGTCGCGCCAATCAGTGTAAATTTAGGCAACTCAATGCGCAAAGTCTTTACCGTCTGGCTTTTGCCGGTTGTCATATCTAGAAAAAAGTCTTCCATCGCGGGGTAGAGAATTTCTTCGGCAACTTTGTTGAGTCGGTGGATTTCGTCAATAAAGAGTATCTCGCCGGCTTCCAGCGACATCAAAATCCCGATAATATCGCGCGGGCGCTCCAACGCGGGCGCTGACGTAATCCTTATCCTGACGCCCATTTGCTCTGCGATGACACCGGCAAGCGTTGTTTTACCAAGCCCCGGCGGTCCGTAAAAAAGCAGGTGATCAAGCGGCATTTGGCGTTTTTGCGCTGCGGCGATGGAAATTTTCAGCGTCTCTTTTAGCGCGCCTTGCCCGATATACGTGTCAAAACTTTTCGGGCGGATACAGTTTTCAAAGTTGCGGTCGTATTCGACCTCCTTTGGTTCCAGCATCGCAGATTTTGGCGGGGTCTTAATATTTATCCCCTCATCGTTTTCTAAAATCATATTTTTATGGTAACATGGAAAGGTATTTAAGCCAAACATGTTAAGGAGAGTAGTGATGAAAGTTTCAGAGCGTTTAGAAAAAATCCCGCCGTATTTGTTCGCGGAGATTGACAGAAAGATAGCCGAGGCCCGCGCAAAAGGCCACGACATAATAAGTCTGGGTATTGGCGACCCTGATACGCCAACGCTTGCGCCGATTGTGGAAGAAATGCACCGCGCAATAGACAACCCGAAAAACCACGACTATCCGCCGTATAACGGCACAGAAAAATTCCGTAAAGCAAGCGCCGTCTGGATGAAAAAACGATTTGGGGTTGATGTCAACGCTGACAGTGAGGTTTTGGCAAATATCGGCTCAAAAGAGGCAATTGCGCACGTGTTTTTTGCCTATGTTGACGAGGGCGATTACACTTTGATTCCTGACCCGGGATATCCGGTTTACAAAAACGCGACAATTTTTGCGGGCGGAACACCTTATGCGATGCCGCTTTTGGACGAAAACAACTGGCTGCCGGATTTTGATAAAATCCCGCCGGAGATTGCGCAAAAATCAAAATTGATGTTTTTGAACTACCCGAACAATCCGACCGGTGCGACCGCTGACCTGGAGTTCTTCACAAAGGCCGTTGAGTTCTGCAAAAAATACGATATTTTGCTTTGCCATGACCAGGCGTATTGCGAGATGACCTATGACGGTTATGTTGCGCCGTCTGTTTTGCAGGTGCCGGGTGCAAAAGATATTGCAATTGAGTTTTTCTCGCACTCAAAATCCTACAACATGACCGGCTGGCGTGTCGGGTTTGTTGCCGGAAACGCTGCGGCAATAAAGGCTTTGGGTACAATAAAAAACAACATTGACTCGGGCGTATTCAAGGCGATTCAAGACGCGGCAACAGCTGCTTACGATGTTGACAGCAAATACATAACCGAATTGAACAAGATGTATCAAGAGCGCCGCGACGTTGCACAAGCGGGTTTGAAAGAACTCGGCTGGGACATAAAGCCGTCAAAGGCAACGTTTTATCTGTGGCTGCCGGTGCCAAAAGGGTACACGTCAGAAGAATTCGTAACCGTAATGCTTGAAAAAGCGCACGTGGTCGTACCGCCGGGCACAGGGTACGGGCAATACGGCGAAGGGTACTTTCGTATAGCACTGACAAAAGATGCCGATACCATCCGCGAGTGCATCAAACGGATGAAAGACGCTGGAATAAAATACTGAATTATGCTACAATATTACCATGGCTGAATGTCCAAAATGCGGAATAGAAGTCGATGATAATGCGACCACCTGTCCCGGGTGTAAAAAAGTTTTGAAGATGAGCTGTCCTATTTGCAGAATGCTCAACGACAGTTCAACGTGCAAAAAATGCGGGTATGTTATCCTGACCAAGTGCAGCAAGTGCGGCAAGGCGGCCCAAACCGCCACCAAGACATGCAAAAGCTGCGGCGCAGACCTTGAAAAAAGCGTCATCCAGAACGAGGCCAACGGCGAAGATTTTGCCATGCTAACCGTTGAGTTCCCGAACATGAACGACATAAAAACGATTATGGGGACAGGGGACAAGGCGACCGAGGCGTTCAACAAATTTAAAACCGGTGTTGACAAGATGCTCAAAGGGTTTGCTGACAACCTTGAAATCCGCCGGCAAATCATTGATAAGGTTTATATTTTCCGCTTTGTGAAAGACTACACATTTAACTCATCCACCGAAACCGCAACAAATTCGCTTATTATGCTGGCCAACAAGCTTGCCGGGATGAACCTGAAACTTCTGCAAAAAAAAGGCGGGGTCCTAAAATGCAACATGACGGTTCAAAAAAGAAACATTGAAGATGACCCGAACAACTACAAATCAGGGCTGAATATCAACCTTATGTCACCCGAGACAAAGAGTGATAAAGAGAAGGTATTAAGCGGGTTTCAGGTAATTTCTGACCCAAAAATCATGGAGCTTTTGGAAAAAAATTACAAGTTTGAGCCGTTGAATTCGGTTATGGTTAACGGTGAGATGATGATGTTTTATGAGATGGACATAAAACCGTTTATTGACCTTGTCGTTGAAACAGACGACGGCGGGGACGGGTCTTATGTGCCGCAATTTGTTGAGAATATGCTGGCCGAGCAGGACAAGATTGACGGGATGGCGCTGAACAGGATGGCTGTGCCGATTGACCCTGACGCAATCTACGAGATTGAACCGATGAAGCTGCCCGGTATCCAGAGCGACTTTTTGCGCACGGAAAACGTTGATGTTTTTTATCACATAGTTAACCGCCTGCAGGCGATGCCAAAGGGGATTCTGGCGATTAAGACATCCGAAATCCATAAACCTTATTCGCTCAAAATTATCTCAACGGTGCAAGGGATGGGAGTCTACAACAATATTGTCATCATAACGTGTTACGATGAGATGAAGTATTCACCGTACTCTTTTTTCAGAGAATTGACGGCGGCGGTTTTTGAGTACACGGTTTCGCAAAAACTTTTTGCCAACAATAATTTTTCCGGCTTTTCCAAGGTCGACCCTGAAGGGCTGATAAAAGATTTGATTATGCTAAAACAGCGCGATGTTGAAAACCCTCAGGATACACGGTACGTCTACTTTGATTTGTTCTTGACGATGCTTCAGGCTATTCCGAAAACGCTAATTTTTATTGACAACTTTGATAAAATTGACGAGAGCTCCTATGATGTTTTGAAATATTTGTTTGAGGCGTTTGACAATCTTGATATAAGTTATTTGATTTCGCATGACAAAAATTTCTCATTGCACAAGGACTGCCATTTCTTGATTACGCAGGATTATTACTCCGAGATAAATCTAAAACCGACGCCTTGGGAAAAAATGCTTGAGGAGCACAAGGAATATTTTGCGAACATTATTGATAATTTTTATTTGAAACGGATAGAAAAATATGCGCACGGCAGCGTGTTGTTTTTGGATGTTGCGATACAATATCTGGTGGAATCAGAGGTGTTCCATGACAACGGCGAAACTATTGAGGCGGTTTCAAACAAGACCGTCATGATACCGTCCACGCTGGAAAAACTTATGAAGCGCCGGTTGGATTTGCTGCAAGATGATGATGCAGCGATGCGGTTTTTGGCGTCAATATTGTTGATGGGTGTGCGAATTGATATGGAAACTGTCCAATCTCTCGGGTTTGAAAACACGCAAGATATTATTGATAAGCTGACAAAAATGGGCTATATTTATACCTATAACAACGCGCTTTATTTCCCGAATTACAACTTGCTGCGCGATTGCATGCTTGAATCTGTTAACAAAGAATTTTTGGGAAGCGTTGCGGATAATTTGTTTGAGCAGGTTATGGATCCTTCAATGCCGTCGCCGACAAAAGCGTATCTGTACGGGCTTTTGGACAAGCACGATGAGGAGCGGCGCGAATGGGAGATGCTCGCACAGGTCAATCTTTCCATGGGCGATTTCAGTGCGTACATGAATTGTACGGATAAGATTTTGGAGATTTTAAATAAGGAAACCGACCCGGAATTGGTTCAGGCCAACGAAGAATATAAGACCGAACTTTACGAAAATATTGCGATAAATCTTTACGAGTATGTACCGGACAAGTCCGCCGGCATCGCGGAAGAAACGTTGAAAAAACTTGAACAATCAACTGATACGGAAAAAGTCATCGTGCTGTGCAACAAGATGATTCAAGGGTGTCTTGTCCAAGGTGATTACAACCAGGCGCTGCAACTAAGCCACAAGGTGTTGTCTGTGCTGCCGCCGTCATCGCTTGACCCGAAAGCGCCGAATTTCAACCATTATTATTTTTTGATGTCGCTTGTGCATATCCAGATTTTGTTTAATATCGGGCATTTGAAAGAGTGTCTGGATATGGGCTTTGCGGTTTTGAATGTGGTGAACGACGCAAATCTGGCGACTTTAAAACCGGACTATTTTGAGATGGAAAGCTTCAAAGAAACATTGTACGATGCGATAGGTTACGTTGCGCTTGCCAACGCGCTGCTGTTGACAGGCACTGTTGCGGAGTTCTTGAAACTGGTCAGAACAGGGTTTACGACGGTGCCGCAATCGTATGATATCTTTGTGACGCTTGAACAATTCCTGCAGGGTAAAAACCCGCAAATCCCTGACGTCAGCGATTCAAAAGATAAGTTTAGTAACATTTTGGTGCACGTTATGCGCGCATTTGCAGGGGTTAAAGATGCCGCACCTGCGGAGGATGGAGCGCCCGGTCCGTACACCGCGTTCGCGGACGAAATCTACAAAGCAAAAATTTTGGCCAAGAAATTTATGCTGCACAAGATTGAGATGATGTGCGACTTGTTCATAGGTTACGCATATTTGAAAAACGGCAGCACAGAAAAAGCAAGAGATATTTTCTCCAAACTTGTCAAGGCAACAAACGCAAACGGAATGACGATGGTACTTTATGTGGCCTGGTTCTTGACAAGCGAGCTTTATCTTTCACAACGAAAATACGATCCGGCTTTTGGAATTTTGAAAAATGTGCTCATACAGGTAGAGCGCAACTCGTCTATCAGCGAATATATTCAGATGCTTTTCAAATACAATATGTTTAAGGTGTTGTGCCACAAGGGGCAGGTTGAGCAGGCGGAGATTTGTATCAGTCAGGCAAAATATTTGGCGGAAAAACACAGCGTCACGTTTGCGTTTGACGATGACCCGTCGCATTATGAGTACGTTGCGCCGGCGCATGTTGAGACAGAACAACCTGCCTCCGATGGCGCAGAGAGCAGCGCGGCACCGGCTGAAGCCGAACCGCCGGCTGAACAAGAACCTGTCAGCGCGCCTGAACAATAAGTTTTATTCACTCCTTATAATAGCCACGGTTTCGACGTGGTAGGTGTGGCAAAACATATCAAACGGTTGTATGCTCTCAATTTTTGCACCGTTTGCAACAAGATATTTCAGGTCGCGGGCGAGCGTTGCAGGGTTGCAGCTGACGTAAATTATTTTGCCGGCTTCTGCTGGGTTGCCTTTGCGGGTGAGCCGGCAGGCGTCGTCCAGAACCTGTGCGGTGCAGCCTTTTCGCGGCGGGTCAAGAATAATTGTATCAAATTTTTGCTGCGATTGTTGCAAAAACTTACCGGCGTCCATATTTATGATTTCAAGATTTGCAATATTCATCTGACGGGCAAGTTCACAGGCGTTGTGGTTTTCTTCAACGCTGATTACCTTATCGCAATTGGATGCCACGCACGCGCCAAACGCGCTCACACCCGCGTAGGCATCAAGCACTGTGCCGGATACGTTATCGCAAACATAGGCAAAAATATTTTCAGCACTTGGGGGGTTGACCTGAAAAAACGTATCCGCGCCGATTTTGAAAGTTTTATCAAGAATTTTTTCCGTTATAAAATCGTCGCCCACAAGACAACGGGTTTCTTTGCCGAGGATTACGTTGGTTTTCGCGAGATTAAAATTCACACAAACACCGGTGACATTATCAAATTTATCAAAAATTTCTTTGGCGAGTTTTGAAAAATCACCTTCTGAAACAACAAGTGTGACAAGGTTTTTGCCGGTTGACACGGAGGAGCGGATAACAATATGGCGCAGGTTTTTCGGCGCGCGCTCACGCACAAAATCCATAATCTTGTCACAGATTTCGGGCTGGACAGGGCAATGTTTTATGTTAACGATTTCGTTGGTGCGCGGTTTGTAGTAACCGGCAACCATTCTTCCGCTTTTTTTCACGGCGATTGGGTATTGGATTTTATACCGGCAAGGGAAAGTTTCGGGACTCGGGACGGTGGGCAGGATTTCAATATCTATGCCGCCGATTTTACGGATTACATCTTCAACTATTTGGCGCTTTAGTTCCAGCTGGTAGTTGTAATCAATAAACTGCAGCTGGCACGCGCCGCAAACTTTTTGCATCGCGCAGCGCGGTTTTATTCTGTGCGGTGAAGGTTTTATTATTTGCGTAATTTGCGCGCGTGAAAAGTTTTTGTTCTCGTGCGTGATTTTTATTTCTGCAACATCGCCTGGGCAGGCATTTTCAACAAAAACAACGCGGCCGTCAACGCGGGCAAGCCCGAGCCCCAAATTGGTCAGTTTTTCAATATTGACTTCCATAAGTAATTATTATAATATAAAGAGGGAACGAGGGGAACAGAGTTTATGAAGTTGCGCCAAAACGGGTTTACATTAGCTGAGATGATGGTTGTCCTGCTGATATTAAGCATCACGTTGGCGGCGTTTGCACCGGTAATGACGCAGCGGCACAGAGCAGCCTCCGGAACATCTCTGTGGGAAAGGACCGCAAGCGGCGCCGGCGGGATTTATTACAATCTCGGCAACGCTGAAAGTGTAATCATCGGCGATACCTCAAAAAGCAGCGATGATAATGCTCCTTTGGTTTTGAGAAAAAAGGCTGCGGATCATAATTATATAAATTTCAAGGATGAAAGCGGCGCTGACGCAGGTGTGTTGTTTTTGGGCGGGGATAGCGTGTTTTTGGGCACGCAACCGGGTGACACGGGAACTTATAACAGTGCGTTCGGGTACAACGCCTTGGTTGGGCTTTCGGGCGGAAGCAACAATACGGCGTTTGGGTATAATGCCTGCGCAAATGTTACAGGTGGCGCGCAACTGAAAACCTGTATCGGCGCAAATTCCGGTCCGACGGTAGAAACGACAACAGATACCGAGGAGGTTTGGGTTGGGACAAGCATCGCGACAGTTCACATTCCGGGCGATTTTGCTGTCGGCACCGCCGAAATTCCAAAGACTATAAAATTGAACGGGCGGGATTTGAGAGAATTGATTGAGGAAATAATTGCCCAAGCGGCCGGCGGTGCCGGGGTTTCCGACAGGCGGCTTAAAAATGTTCAAGGCGCAAACGCCGGCGGGTTGGATAAAATCCGGCAGTTAAAAGTTTTTGATTTTACGTTCAAAAACGACAAGACAAAAACGCCGCGGGTTGGTGTAATGGCGCAGGATTTGCAAAAAATATTCCCGAATGCGGTGACAAAAAATTCTGACGGGCATCTGCAAATAAGGCAGGAGGACATGTTTTATGCGCTGGTGAACGCGGTAAAAGAGCTTGACGAGCAGAACAAACGGCTGCGAGCAAAAAACACTGAGCTTGAGGTGCGCTTGTTAAAGCTTGAAGCCAAAATAAAGTAATACTTGACGGTAAACTTTCAGCGGGTATAATTGGATTATGCGTCTCCTCAGGGGAGATGCCCGGTGAAAATTTAATAACAGTGCGGGCGTTTAGCTCAGTTGGTAGAGCGTCTCCCTTACAAGGAGAGGGTCGGGGGTTCAAGTCCCTCAACGCCCAGACTTTGAGACATATCCGAACTAGTTCGGATATGTCGTTTTATATTGCAATTATTCATCCTCATAATTAAACTCAAACGCTTTTTCGTAATTTTTTACGACGGCCTTTGCGAAGTTTTTGGATGTGCTCCAATACGACATGTGCGCACCTGCAAAGGTTCTGTGCGCGGATGTTTCGGAGTCACTGTAAACAAACCCCCGCCCGCTATCGCTAATTTTTGCGCCGATTAATTCCCCAACATCCTTTGGTGTCAGGTTTTTTGATGCCGGAAATCCCAAAGGATCCTCGCGGTAATTCACCGTCAACCAAAAAATATCATTTTCAATTATGTATTCGTAAATAAGCCGCCTGAAATAAGTCAGTTCGTAATCCTTACTGGCCAAGTCAGAATAGAACAACACCAACGGGCTGGCGTAGTTAACAATCCCGCGCAGCGACCCTTTCGGCGCGCACATATCTTTTGTCGTCGTATCCAGTTTGTCGTAATTTTCAACAAACAATCCGAAATCGTCATGCTGCATCACCGATGTCAGCGCATCAACACAAGTGTCTTGCATTGGGTGTTTTGCGGCATAAGCCTTTTCTTTTTCAGGCACATTCGCGTGTTCGGCAAAAAATGTTTGCACTTTTATGTAAGGCGTTCTGGCAAAAAGGTATTCCGTTGTCACGAACGAGCCCGCCGAATACCCGAACAACACCACCTGTTTGCCCGCATCGGTCTGTTTTTTGACCTGTTCGTGCAGGTTATTCAAGATGACCTCCATATTTTTGTGTTTTTGCACCCAAATCGCGTCATGCAGACATGTCGCAAGGATTTCGCGCACCTTGTATGCAAGCCAGGGGCTTATGCCTTTGGTTATATTCAGGCTGCTTTTGACAAACTCCAGTTGTTGCGCGCTTTTATCGCCCCAATAAAAAACTGCAGGCTCCTGTTCTATTGCATAAAGCCCGTCTTTTAGGAATGTTTTTTGGATTATTTCACTTTTTTCAAAATTGGATTTCATCAACGGATGGAGCTTTTTTATCCCGTTGGTGTACCATTCGTAAGTACTTTGGTCGTTCGTGTTTGAACCGTTTAGGTATAAAAATGTGATGGAATCTTGAGCGCAGCACCCAAGATGTGGCGAGCACAAGATAATTAAAATCAGGATGATTTTCTTAATCATAGACAGATTATATCACAAAGTCTTTTTTAAATATTCCAGAAACGCATCAACATTATTTTCGCTTGTTGCCCACGATGTGACAAGTCGCACGGCAGTTGTGTTATTTGGCAGCCGGACCCATTCATAAAACGCAAACTTGTCTTTTAATTTCGCAACCGTTTCGTTTGAAAAAATCGGAAATATCTGGTTCGTTTCAACCGGCAAAAGAAACTCAAACCCAAGATTTTCTATTTCGCCGGCAAGTTTGTAGGCCATAGCGTTAGCGTGCTTGGCCAGCTCATCGTGCAAATTATTCTCAAACAATTTGGCAAACTGCGCACCCATAGCGGCTCCTTTGGCAAGCAGTGCCCCGCGCTGTTTCAAATTGTTGCGAAAATCCTGCTTCAATTCATCGCGGCAAATTACAATCGCCTCGCCAAACATCGCACCGTTTTTTGTGCCGCCTATATAAAAAGCGTCCGCTAACCGCGCCACATCGGCATAGGTCAAGTCGTTGTTTTTTGCGGTCATCGCCGCACCCAACCTTGCGCCGTCAAGATACAGGTACAAATTGTTCGCCCGGCAAAATTGTGAAATCGCGGTTAATTCCGATTTTGAATATATGGAGCCGATTTCTGTTGATTGCGAGATGAAAACCAAACGGGGTTTTACCATATGCTCGCCGCTGTGTGCTTGAAGAATTGATTCAATATCAGCGACTTGCAGTTTACCGTTTGTGTTTTGGGCGGTGCAAATTTTGTGGCCGGTCAGTTCAATTGCGCCTGTTTCGTGAACGCAAATATGCCCGGTATCAGCTGCAATGACCGCCTCGCACGGACGCAGAATACTGCCGATAACCGCGGCATTCGCCATCGTCCCGCCGCTCACAAAATGTATATCCGCATCCGGCGCGGACAGTTTCGCCTTAATAATTTCCGCAGCTTTCGCGCAATATTTATCCAGCCCGTAACCTTCAAACTGCTCTGTGCCGAGGGTTTTCAGCGCATCAAGAATTTCAGGGTGCGCCAGCTCGCTATAATCGTTCTTAAAACTGTGTTTCATAATAAAAAATTATACCACAAAAAAAGGAACCCTTTTGGGCCCCTTTTTTAATAGCAGCTGCAATTATTTTTTGCTGCATCCTTTATTCTTTTTTCTTGCTTCGTATTTTTTCTTGCCTTCTTCCTTCATTTTAGCAAGCTCCGCTTTTTGGCTGTCAGTCAAGATTGCCTCAAACTCGGCTTGATTTTTTTCTCTTATTGCTTTCATTTGTTTTTTGATTGAGCGCATTTCTTCTTTTAACGGTTTGATTTTTTTAGATTTTTGCTCATCAGAAAGTTTTTGGTTCGCTTTTATTGTTTTGATTTTGGCAATCGTTTCTTTCTTTTTTTCCATCAGCGGTTTGATTTCTTTCACGCTGTTTTCGCGTATAACTTTTGCCTGCGCTTTTTGCTCATCGGTCAGTTGAAGACGCGCTTCAAACTCCGCACGTTTTTGCTCCATCCGCGCCTTGAACTCGGCTTGTTGTTCCGGTGTCATTTTAGCAGCGACTTGCTCCGGTGTTTTTGGGCACGCGCACTCCGGGCACTTTGCCGGCGCGGCAATCGCTGATGTAGTTGTAAGCGCAAATAAACTTGCGATAATTAAAGTTTGTTTTAACATTGTTTTGTTCCTTTCATTTAAAGTAATTCTGCCAGCATCTCTGCCAGTTCTTTTTTGGCGTTATACAGCCTTGATTTGATGGTCCCCGTCGGGACTTTTAGTTTGTGTGCACATTCTTCGTATGAGTATCCTTCTATTTCTGCAAGGATTACTACTTCGCGGAATTTCGGTTTTAAAGCTTTTATTGCCGCGGTTATTTTTTCCTGACGTTCGTTTTTTATTAGACGCAATTCAGGTGTTATTTTTTTATCTTCAATTGAGTTGAGTGTTATATCATCTGATGTTGATTTGTCTTGAACTTTTTTTTGTGCGGATTTGAGGTAGTCTTTTGAGATATTTTTTGCGACGGTATTTATCCAGCTCTTGAAAGAGCCTTGTTCTGTGTAATTGTTGCAATTTTTCAACACGCGGACATAGACTTCTTGCTCCAAATCCTCGTTGTGTTGTTTTGTAACCAGTTTGATAATGTTTCTTACATTTTGACGGTTGGTTTTTATGAGTTCTTCAAAGTTCATCCATCCACCATTATTAATCCGTACTCGTCAACCGGAAACCCCAGATCTTCCGCGCTGATGGTCTGCCCTGAAAGATAGTTGGCATTAAAAAATGCACCGGTAAATAGCGCCGCCAGCAAAAAGCACGCGGCCTTCAATTTCAGCTGCGACTTCTGCCGTGCAAAAGCGGGCTTAACCTCTTTCAAAAGTTCTGATACTTTGTTCATTCGTTCATGTTCGGCTCTGCAATCTTTACAGGTTTCAAGGTGCGATTTAAACTCATCGTCGCCGGCGAACGTGAACAAAGCTTCATATTTACTACATTTGTTTTTCATATACTTTAACCTCTACACCAGTATAACGAAAACAAAAATTAAAAGTTCATTTTTTTGAGAAGATGTATATTTTATTGTCTTTATTGACGATTGATTGCGTCAACACCATATTCTTATCCAAAATCTTATATAGATTATCAAACATTCTCGCCAATCTTAAATCATGGAAATTATTGTTTTCGTATTCAGCAGAATTGACGATACTTGTTATTTTGTGGCTTGGCAGGCCGTCTATCTTGTTGTCTGCAATCAAGATGACATTATCGGATGCCTTTGACATAACATATTTCTCAAACGCTTCGCTCGGCTTTTCTTCCGACAAGAATTTCTTGAAAATCTCCTGGTGAGTTTTAGCACCGGAATAAAAATCTTCCAATTCTTTCTCTGAGAGCAGAACTTTAAGCTGCTCGTTATCCCAAAGCCATTGCGGCCAGTCGTATGTATCACCTTTGAATTTGTAATATTTGCCCAAAAGGTCAACATTTGCCGGCGCCAAAACCGTTATTTTAGAGTTGAACACAGGCAGCTGTGAGACGAACTGTTTATAGCCCTTCGGTCTGTAACAAAAAACTTCGCTTTTACTTTCAAACAGACCACTCAATGTCAACGCAACAAAAGTAACTACCAGCGCAATTTTAACTTTGGTTCTTTTAACGGTGCTAAACCCGACAGCTATCAGCAAGAGTATGAACGGCAGCACTATCAATGTGAATCTTACCATAACCTTGTACTCGGAAAGGTATGATGCAATCATATTGAATGCGATAAATATCAACGGAATCAGTACAAGATATTTGACAACCCTGTCTTTTTCTCTGGCAAGCCCGAAGGCAATAAGTGCCAACGCAGTAGTTAAAGGAATAATAATTGACCATCCCGCGCTGGTTGCTAACATTTCATAGAATGTGTGCTGGTAGCCGCTAAGGTTGTAACTGATACCTTTAAGCACGGGTGTGAGGCCGTTTTGCAGCAGCATCAGCAGGAACGACAAGTCAACCGGAGTCCCCGTAAATCTGTACATCAAAGTAGACGGCAAAAATCTGCTCAACAATATCGCCGGAATAAAAACCGTACCCCATATCGCAAAATCTTCCAAATCTCTTTTGTTCTTCCAAAAGTCATACGCCGTCACAGCCATAACGATTAATACAAACGGTGCAGGTGTCAGATAGGTGTAAAGCAAAAGTACATTTGCCGCCAGAAACAGGATGAAATTTTTCAACACCGGTGATTCCAGATATCTTAGCCAGCAGAACAAGAACAAGTTGACAAAGAAGAACGCCAGCGCCCAGAACTGCGCCTCGTGCGCAAAATAGACAAATGCCCCGCTAATCGCCCACAGCAGCATATTTGATAAACCTATAATGTATTTTGGTTTATTAATCATACGCGCGAGCTGTTCACCGACAAAGTATGCAAGCACAACAGATGCGGTGTCAAACAACGCTGACATCAGGCGTATCGCAATGTCAGAGGAGCCAAACAACGTAATCCAAATTTTATAAATAACAAAATAAACAGGGTGCATAACAAGCCAGCCAATATTTTTGCCCGGCGACTGAACCCCGAGATAACTTGTCATCTCATCCGCCCAAAGCCCTGTTGGTATGTCAAGATTTATCAGGCGCAAAACCAACCCTACCAAAAGGATAACTATACCAGCTAGCATATATTTCTTATCCATGTCATAAATTGTAGCATAACAAAAAATGCAGTCAACCCCTGACTTGTAATTTTTTTGCTAAGCCGGCAAAACGGCGGTAAATTCGGCCTTAGTTGAGGATTTGATATCGTCAAGCGTAAACAGCGGGTTGATTTCGGTCAAAATAAGACCGTCCGGGGTCACGTCAAACACGGCGCGTTCTGTTATAATCATGTCAACCTCTTTGTACGCAGTCAAAGGCAGGGTGCATTTTTTAAGAATTTTTATTGTATCTTTTGAGGTGTGCTCCATCGCGACAATAACTTTTTTTGCGCCGACGGTCAAATCCATTGAGCCGCCGATGCCCGGCACAAACTTGCCCGGGATTAACCAGCTTGCCAGCGAGCCTTCCTGATCGACTTGCAACGCGCCAAGAACCGTAAGATCAATATGCCCGCCGCGCATCATCGTAAACGCCATTGCAGAATCGTAAAAGCAGGCGCCTTTTTGCAGGTTGACCATTTTACCGCCGGCGTTTGTAACGCGCTTGTCGCAGGCACCGTCGCTGTTGCCCATGCCCAAAAGCCCGTTTTCCGACTGGAACATCACGTGCACATCCGGCGCAACATAATCCGCAGCCGCTGTCGGCAGCCCGATACCGAGCGTTACAACATCACCGTCTTTAAACTCTTTTGCAACCCGTTTGCCGATTATTTCGCGTATTTGTTCTTTTGTTAAATCCATCATTCTTCCTTATCAAAATACCGGGTAAAGCCCCATGCATTTACCCCCTCTCCACGATATAATCTATGAAAAGTCCCGGTATAACAATCTCGCACGGGTCAAGGCAATCAACGATTTCGTCGGCTTGAATAATAACCGTATCCGCGGCGGTTGCCATTGTTGTGTTGAAATTCCGTGTTGTACCGTAGAACGCAACGTTGCCGAACCGGTCAACCTTTGTGCCGTAAATCAGCGCAAATTCTGCACCGAGCGGTTTTTCAAAGATAAATTTTTTACCGTCAATTTCCATGGTTTGCTTATTTTCTTCAACCAGCGTCCCGACACCTGTCGGAGTCAAAACTCCGCCAAGTCCCGCACCTTTGGCACGGATACGCTCAACAAATGTGCCCATCGGCACCAGCTCAACATCCAGTTCGCCCGCGTTCATTTGCTTTCCGCTTTCGGGGTTTGTGCCGATGTGTGTGGTGATTACTTTTTTAACCTGTTTGTTGACGACCAGTTTCCCTTTGTCCTTGTCAGGGAAGGATGTGTCGTTAACAATCAGAGTCAAATTTTTTATATTCTGCGCAACCAGCTCATCAACAAGGACGTCCGGTGCGCCGCAGCCCAAAAAGCCGCCAATCATAACCGTTGACCCGTCTTTTATAAGACTTATCGCCTCTTTTACTCCAACTATTCTTTTCACCAAAATATTTTAGCACAAAAATTACGATTTGTAACAAAAATGTTGACGGAGGCAATTTTGTCATTAAAAATAAGTTAGAATATATATAGGAGTAACTATGGCCTTAGATGCAGTGAAATTTAACCCAACTAGTATCGCACACACGCCTGTGCAGGCTATTCCGGCGTTTGGGCAGGATTTTGCAGATAAGGGCATGTCAAAAACCGATAAAGATGTGGCTGATGCAAAAAGATTTTTCTCAAACAGCCCTGTGTACAGAGAGGCAAATTTAAACTATTTAGCATAATTTCTTTTTTTATTGTATAATTAATAAAAAGGAGATTTTTTATGTCAGTTACAAAAGAGATGAACATTTTGGAAATCGTTCAAAAATATCCGCAGAGCATTGAGGTGTTTCAGCAATACGGTTTGGGCTGCATCGGGTGCGCGGCGGCACGGTTTGAGAACCTGGAAGCCGGCGCAAAAGTCCACGGAATTGACGCAGACCAGATGGTAAAAGACATCAACGCGCTAATCAGCTGAGAAACTGCTCCATCGTTTTGCTGTGGTTAAACATAACTGCGGGCGCGGGGGTCTTTTCCTGTACGGCTTTTTCCTGTGCGGCATTGGCCGTTTGAGCTGTTGCTTTGGTCGGCGTCATAACCTGGAATACCGCAGGTTCAGCGGCTTTTTGTTCTTTTGCAAGACACCTTTTTGTCATCTTTTCGCACGCTCTTGCAAGGAATATGATGAATCCCGGAACAAGCACAAGCGTTGACAGTGCTGCGATTCCGCTATTCATATTTTGCGCTTTTCTGACAAGAATATTATTTTTATCTTTGAGTATCTCTACGATTTGCTCGTTTGTTTTACCTTTAAAATACCTGTCAATGACCTTCTTCGCGTTACCGCCGTTACTGTTAATAAACTTATACAGTTTTCCCAGTTTTTTGCCGGGATTGCCTACATATCCTTCAATATCGCTGTATCTTGTGACAATTTCTTGGTTAGAAAGCAAATTAACGCCCTTACCCAGACTAAAATAGTGACCGAGCTTTTGCAGTCTTGTGAATTCACTGTTTTTGGGCGGACGCGGCTTAACATTCAACGCGATTCCGGTAGCATTTGCCAGAATATCTGAGAATTTACGGGACAGAGCTTTGGCGCCAAACAAGAGCGCAGTGAAGCTGGATACGTCACGCAAGAGAATTTCGGCCCTGTCGTGTTTGTCGTGGGCTTGAACAAGGCGCGGCGGCAGGCAGGTTCCGTAAAGCAGCGCGGCCATGCCTGTTGCAGGGATTATCGCACCGCTCAACTCCAAAAAGCCGGTAAACGACGGCTGCTGCGCGGGGGATTTATTTTCAACAGACTGCTCTTGCGCTGTCTTTTCAACGGGCGGCGCACCGTGGCCTTTGTGGTGGCCTTTGCGATGGAAATTTGGTTTGTCCGCGGCGGTCGGGCAAGCCAGCGCCGGGTTTTCTTTCAGGCCCCAGTTGTAGATTTTTGGCAAAATTTGCCAGAACGCGGCGATACCGGCGACAGCGCCGACATTTGTCAGGGTTCTTGAAAACGTCCGGTTTTTTGTGAACAGGTCAACCGCCTCATCAACGGTTTTGCCGCTTTGAATATTTTTTGCAACGGTTTTGAGGGCATCTTGCGTATAGTCGTGTATTGCGCCCACAATTTCTTTCATGTGGAAACTCTTCGGTTCTGCACCCTTGTACCGCAATAAGGCGTTAGAGTAATTGTAACTTGTTTCCATATTAGCTTTTCGCAAAGCCGTAAAATCAGCCGTAATATTTTTTTGTGCAGTTTTGATATCAGTCTGCATTTCGGCGTATCGGGCAGATTTTTTGGCAATCAAGTCTCTTCGCTCGTTAAATAATTTTCTATTTCGCGATTCAGTAAACTCCTGAGAATGCTCGTCCGGTTCAAGACTGTCTGTCAAAAGCTTGTCGTAAAGTCTTTCATAAAAGGCTTTTGGATTACCGGCTTTGAAATCCTCTGTCTTGGCAAATTCGCGGAAAGTTTCATCAAAACCCTTTATAAAATCGGTTTTCACATTGTTTGCGAGCCCGAATTTTTTAGCGAGAGTAACCACACCGAGCGGGATAACAAACGAGCTCGGGCCTGAAAGAAACTCTCTAAGTCCCTCTTTTCGCAGCAGCGCCCAGTTGAGCGGGCCTGTTTTTTTACCGGTTTCAGGGTCGCGTTCGCGGCCGCGATTTGCGCCCTCGTACATGCGCGGCACAATAAAACCAAGCCCGTCCTGCGTCAAAAACGACGTGATGAAGTTCTTGTTCACGACCTCCATTAAGCCGACTAACGGACTGTTGCCGAACGCCGGATTATGTCTTGGTTGTACCGAATTTACCTGCATTTTTCCCTACACATACCTATACATACTTATAAAAACATGTAAACTTCCCGTTTTGCCTTTTTTCCCGGGGGTTTTTAAAAAAGTTTACATAATAATAAGTGTAATAATTATACTTAATAATTGAAAAATTTGCTACATTTATAGCATGAAGTGATACAAAATTTAACACAGACAACGGATGAAACCGCGCAATAGCCCTCGTTTACCCCTAAATTTTCGCGCCTGCGGCCTTGTAGAGCCCGATGTATGAGGCGTAACACTCGGCTTTTTGCTGCGCGGCGAGCTTGTTTGTGGCAAGCAGCGCCTCCTCGCCCGTGATAAGCGAAAGTTTTGAGATAGTCCCTTGCGCGTAGCGGACTTTATCGTAGCCGTACTGCTGTTTTTCCAGATGCAGCTGTTCTTGTGTGAGCGTGAGTTTTTGGGTGTCGGAGCTGACCGCGGCAAGCGCGTCGTTAACTTCCTGGATTGCGGTTATGTTTGTTTTTTGGTAGTCGGTCAAAATCCGTTCGTACTGGTGTTTGCGCAGTTTGAGGTTCGCAATCCTTGCGCCGCCCGTGAACAAAGGCAGCATCGCACCTGCTGCGAGCACCCCGAACATATTGGCTGTGCTAAGAACGCTGCCAAAATTTGCGGCGTTAAAAAGCGCCAAACCTGTAAGATTTATTGCCGGCAGAAACTCTTTTCGCGCCACGCGGACATCAATCCCCGCTTTTTCAACCATTTTTTCGGCTTTAAGATAGTCGGGGCGCTGCGTTATGACCTCTGACGAGATGGTTTTTGGCGGCTCGGACACAAATATCAATTCATCCATTGTCCCGCGTGCAAGTGTTGTTTCCGGGTTTTCGCCGATAAGGACCGCAAGCTGGTTTAGCAGCCTGTCGCGTTGTTTTTTAAGCTCAACAAGCTCTGCAGAGGCTGCGGCGAAGGATTTTTGCATCTTTGCCGTATCGGCTGCCGAGCCAAGCCCTTCTTTGGCGCGAATCGCCGTCAAATCAAGGATAGTCTTTCTTGATGAAACGATTTTGTCCTGCAATTCAACCATTTTGTCAAGCTTGAGGATGTTTATGTAAGTCACGCCGACAGCGGATGCGATTGCGATGTAGGCGGCTTTTTCGTCAAATTGGGACGCCTCGTAGAGTTTTTTGACACTCTTTGTTTTATCGCGGTTTTTTAGGAAAATATCGGCCTCGTATTGGGCGATAGCAGGGATTGCAAACGACCAGTCGGTGCCGACGGCAGGCATTTTAACAAGCGCGGGGCTGAACCCTGCGGTGGCGCTTGGCAGCTCGTGCGCAAATTGCAGCCGCACATTCTGGTAGTATTCGTCAACCGCGATTGACGCTTTTTTCAGGTCGTGGTTGTGGATAACGGCTTTTTCAATGTAGCCGGTCAGGATATCGTCGTCAAAATTTTCCCACCACTTGATGTTAACATATTCAAATTTATAATCGTCCGATTTGTGAATGCTGCTTTTAATGGGGGCGGCAAACACCGGTGCGGCAAAACAAAATATCAAAAATAATGAAATAATTTTCTTCATAATATATATTGTAGCACAAGTTTGTGGTATAATTGTATTATGAACAATAATAAAAAAATAATTATAGCGGTCGTATCGGCACTAATCGTTATAGCGGCAGTGTTTGCGGTGCATCACGTGATGGGTTTTGAATCAACCGACGACGCTTATGTTGAAACAACACCCGTTCAGGTCTCCCCAAAAGTTGCGGGGCAAATTATTGCGGTGATGGTTGAGGACAACCAGCGTATCAACGAGGGTTACGAGGTGGCGGAGATTGACCGGGTGGATTATCTGCTCAAAATGCAGCAGGCACAGGCAAAATTCAATACGGCGAAGGCTGATTTGCCGCGGTACACTAACTTGTATGCGGCAGGTGCGGTGTCAAAGCAGGAGTTTGACGTGGCGCAGGCAAGGTTCACCGAGCTTGAAGCGGCTGCCGAGCAAGCGCGGATTGATTATGAGCGGACAACAATTGCGGCACCGATATCAGGCACCGTGACAAACAAACGGGTGCAAAAGGGTATGTATGTGCAGGTTGGGATGCCTTTGTTTACGATTGTGCCTGACGAGGTCTGGGTTGTGGCGAATTTCAAGGAAAACCAGTTGAAAAAAATGCGCCCCGGGCAAAGCGTTGATATAAAAATTGATGCGTATCCGGGTAAGGTGTTCAAGGGCAAGGTGGACAGTGTCCAGCGCAGTTCGGGCGCAAAATCAAGCCTGTTCCCGCCGGAGAACGCGGTCGGGTCGTTTGTAAAGATTGTGCAGCGGATTCCGGTAAAGATTGTTTTCACGGAAAAAATTGACCACCGGGTTTACAATATTGTGCCGGGGATGTCGGTTATACCAAAGGTTAGATTGAAATGAAAGCGCGGATAAACCCGTGGATAGCGTCAATTCCGCTAATGCTCGCGGTATTTATTTATGTGCTTGACGGTACTATCGCGAACGTTGCGCTGCCGCATATGGCCGGAACCTTCTCGGTTACACGTGATGAGAGCATGTGGATTTTGACAAGCTATATGATTGCGTGCGGGATTATGGTGCCGATGGTTGACTGGTTTTGCAAGCTTTTGGGGCGCAAACTGTTTTTTATCATAAGTATTTTGGTGTTCACTGGCGCGTCAATGCTGTGCGGGATGGTGAACAATATTGAGTTGATGATTCTTGCGCGCATCTTGCAAGGTGCGGGCGGCGGCGGGATTTTGCCGATAACGCAGGCGATTATGATGGAGAATTTTCAAGGGGACGAGCGGCCAAAAGCGATGGCGGTGTTTGGGCTCGGTATAATCCTTGCACCGGTGATTGGGCCGACGCTTGGCGGTTGGATTACGGACAACTGGAACTGGCCGTGGATTTTTTACATAAACGTACCAATTGGGCTTGTCGCTGCGTGGTTGTCGCAAAAACTAATTTTTGACCCGAAATACGCACGCAAACAAAAAAATGTCCGCACAGACAAAACCGGTTTTTTCACGCTCGCTGTTTGGCTTGTGACCTTGCAGGTTGTGCTGGATAAAGGCAACACGGCAGATTGGTTTAATGCGCCTTGGGTGCGCTGGGCAACGCTTGTGTCGTGCATAGCGGCGGCCTTGTTTTTCTGGTCGCAGCTAAAACGCAAGGATACGCTGGTGGATTTGGGTGTATTTAGGGACAAGAACTTTGCGATGGGGACATTCATCCAGGTGGTAATCCAGGCGGTGCTGTACGCGTCGCTGGTGCTTTTGCCGCAGTTTTTGCAAGGGTTGATGGGCTATACCGCTTATTTAAGCGGGATGGCGGTGATGCCGCGCGGTATCGGGAGCTTAATTTCCATGTCAATTTGCGGCGCGATTGCAAACAAAATGGACGCCAGGTGGCTTACGGTAATAGGGCTTGCGCTGGTCGGGGTGGGCAGCTTGATTATGGGTGAATTGAATTTGCAAATCGCGAACAAAAACATTATAATCCCCAATTTCATTATGGGGTTTGGGCTCGGGCTGGCGATGATACCGTTGATGTCGGCGACGGTGCAGACGCTGACAAACGAGCAGATGACAAACGCAAGCGGGCTTAATAACCTGCTCAAAACCATCGGTGGCGCGATAGGTACATCGCTTGTTGCAACGGCGCTGACGCGTTACGCGCAAATTCACCAGCATTTTATGGTAGGGCATTTGCATGAATTGAATCCTGTGTTCACCGAAAAAATGCAGGCGATGACCGGCGCGTTTTCGCAAATCGCGCATCCGGCGGTCGCGCATGAGATGGCCGGCGCAATGATTTATAACCAGCTTTTGCAGCAGGCGACGCTGTGGGCGTTTATGGACGCGTTCCGAATAATCGGGATTATTTGTTTTGCCATAATCCCGCTGGTGTTCCTGCTCAAACCGGTTGACAAAAACGC
The DNA here is from genome assembly GCA_002293275.1 of Cyanobacteria bacterium UBA947. GTDB lineage: Bacteria > Cyanobacteriota > Vampirovibrionia > Gastranaerophilales > Gastranaerophilaceae > UBA947. The sequence goes on from DBCX01000063.1 coordinate 30,723, forward strand.
ACCGGCGGCAGAAATTTCCATCGGGCATTAGTGTGGTACAATTAAAATATGTTGAAAAAGATTTTAGTTGTGTTTTTGTTTTTTATCGGTTGCAGCGTGTATAATCCGGCGAAGACGCAGGAGCTGCCTTCGGCGCAGACTTATACCACATTGAGTGCGTACAAAGTTCAGGCACGCGAGGTTTTTGCCCGGCAGCTGGATTTTGCGATTAAGGCAAAAAAGGCGTTTGACGTGACTTTTGTCATCCGGCAGGACGGGACGCTTGAGCAGGCAAAGATTCTGCGCTCAGCCGGAAAAGAGATGGATGAGCGAATCATTGCGGCGCTGGGTCAGGTGCAGCTTGATCCGATTCCCGAAGAGTTTGAGCGGACACAGATTTATTATAAGTTCGGGTTTGCGCCGGACACAAAAAGCGAGGATGTTTTGCGCTATGAGCGCGAGGCGCAAAGTATTATTACGCAGAACATCCCTGATGCGCCGCGCAAGATAGAGGAGATTTGGTTCAATTTAACGGTTGAGCGCACGGGCGCGGTGCGCAGCGTGGAGATTTTGCGCTCATCAGGTGACAGCGGGTATGACAACCGGCTGATAAAACAGATGCAGTCGCTGAATTTTCCGGCGTTCGGCAGAGGCTTAAAAACAGACACCATTGAAATCCCGTTTCGCGTCCAGCGTTAGGGGTAAATGGGGGAGGATGTCAGAATTTTTTCAACCTTGCAAAGGCCGCGTCCATGGCCTTTTTGCCCTGCCTGCCAAAATCCACTGTGTACATTGTGCTGTCTGCGACTACGTTGACTGCCTCAATGTGCCCGACACCGAATTTCTCGTGAAAAACCCGCTCCCCTTTGGAAAACGCGCTTGCCGATGCGACCATCTTGCGGACGGATGCGGGGTTAAAAGGTACATCTTTTTGCGCGGCAGTGTTTTTCGGCGCCGGCGGCAGCTTTGGAGCCGCATTTTTTGAAGGCGACGGGTTAGAAAGCGAGGCACGCTGCGGCGCGACAAACCCTCTGCCAAACCCGCTCACGGGCTTCACCCGGCCGAACGGGTCTGTGTGGACAGACAAATACTCGCCGGTTTTTGCGCGGCTGACCGCGCTTCTGAACGTCGACGACTGGTGTCTTGACCCTTCAAACCCGATTTTGTTGAGCAGCTGCTGCGGAATTTCCTCAATAAACCGGCTCGGGTTGTAATATTTGTATTCACCCCACATTTGGCGGCGTTTTGCGGACACAAGATATAGCCGTCNNGCGCGTGACCCCGACGTACATCAAGCGGCGCTCTTCTTCCAATTCTTTTGGTTCGTCAAATGTACGCGCGTGCGGGAAAATCCCCTCGTCGCACCCTGCAAGAAAAACCTCCGGATATTCCAAACCCTTCGCGGAGTGCAGCGTCATCAGCGTCACGTTGTTTGAGATATTTTCCAGCCCGTCGATGTCTGATACAAGCGCAACCGTCTGCAAAAATTCACCCAGCACATCGTCTGATTCCGGCGCAAACTCACCTGCGACATTCACAAGCTCTTGCAGGTTCTCAATATCTGCCTGGGCTTCGGGCGTGTTTTGCAGCTCCAAATGGGCCAGATATCCCGTTTCTTCTATTACCAAAGTTACAAATTCATGCAAATTGTAGGCCGAAACTGCCTCACGGAACTTCTCAATCAGCTGCGCAAAATCCTTTAATTTCGCCTGAACTTTCGGCGACAGTTCGGACTCATCCGAGCGTTTGATGGCTTCAAAAAGGCTTATATCTTGCGATGCGGCAAAATCCGCAAGCGCTTTGACCGTTGTTTCGCCAATTGCGCGCTTTGGAACATTAATAATCCGGCGCAGCGACTGCGAATCATCCGTGTTATAAATCAGGCGCAGATACGCGAGGATATCTTTGACTTCTTTTCGGTCATAGAATTTGAGCCCGCCATAGATACGGTATGGCACGCCGGAAGCCATAAGCGCTTCTTCCAGCGCGCGCGATTGAGAGTTTGTGCGGTACAAAACAGCGTAGCGATTGTAGTTTCCACCGGCGTCCTGCCGGATTTTCGTCGCAATAAAATGTGCCTCGTCGTCCGCGTCCTGCGCCTCAAAATAGTCAATCAACTCCCCGTCGCCTTTTTGTGAGTAGAGATTTTTTTCCATTCGGTGACGGTTGTTTTCTATGATTGCGTTTGCGGTGTTCAAGATATTCGCGGTCGAGCGGTAGTTTTGTTCAAGCTTGATTACTTTCGCGGTTGGAAAATCCTTTTGGAAGTTCAAAATAATCGTAAAATCCGCACCGCGCCAGCTGTAAATAGATTGGTCAACATCGCCGACCACGCACAAAGAATTTTGCGGCTCGTCAACATATAACATTTTTATCAATTTATATTGGGCAAGGTTTGTATCCTGATACTCGTCAACCAGAATGTGTTTAAAACGGGATTGATAATATTCGCGCACCTGCTCGTTTTGCTCCAGGAGTTTTACCGTGAGCATAAGCATGTCATCAAAATCTATGGCGTTGTTGTTGTTCAAAGTGTTTTCATATTCTTCAAAAATCGCGGCAATTTTTTCACCCCTGAAATCCGTTGAAAATGTCGCGAAACTATACGCGTCCTGCATCTTGTTTTTTGCGTTGGAGATGATGGTTTTGATATATTTTGGCGCGTAGATTTTCTCGTCCATGTTGAGTTTTTTTACGGCCTGCTTGATGACGGCAAGTGAGTCAGCCTCGTCGTAGATAGAAAAGTTTTTATCAAGTTTTTTACCCGAGCGGAAGGTGTAATTCTCAACATTCTCGCGCAAAACCCGGCCGCAAATCCCGTGGAACGTGCCGACCCACATATATTTAACGGTTTGTTCGCCAAGGATTGAGGACAGACGTTCTTTCATCTCTTTTGCGGCTTTGTTGGTGAATGTGACGGCCAAAATATCGCGCGGGCGAACCCCGTCTTTAATCAGATATGCGATACGCGAGGTCAGCACGCGNNACGCGGGTCTTGCCGCTGCCGGCACCGGCCAAAATCAAAAGCGGGCCGGAAACCGTCTTTACCGCCTCTATTTGCTCATCGTTAAGATTTTCTAACATGCCTGACTCTTGCCTTATCCCCAAAATTGTGCTACAATCATACTACCACAAAAATAAGGAAGCACCCATGCAAAAGAAAAACAACCAACCATCAATAACCGTTCCGGTAGACGATTTGGACTCGGTAAGCGAACAGGCGCCGGGTACGGTTGATGAACTTGCCATGGAGCTTGCAGCTATCCGGCAGCCGGCCAAACGGATTGCCATAATCGGCAGCCGCCACCTGCCAATCACGCACCAGCAGCTTATTGAAACAATGGTGGAGGCGCTTGTAAAACTCGGCAACACGATTATCACATCAGGCGGTTCGTCAGGTACAAACGCGGCAGCAATTCGCGGTGCTATGAAGGCCAACCCTGATAAATTGAAAGTTATTTTGCCGCAGACCATCGGGCAGCAGCCAAGCGATGTGCAAAACCAGCTTATCGGAATCCCGAATATCGTTGAGCATCCCGACCGTGCAATGATGATGCTTGCGGACGCATCACGGATTTGCAACCACGAGATTATTGACGATTGCAACCAGCTGATTTGTTTCCTTTCGCATTCTAGCAAAACATTGCAGGATGCAGTTGAATACGCCGAAGAGGCTCACAAAATTATAACAAGTTTCTATCTNNGGAGGCCCCTGGATTAGGGTATGGGCGACTTGCTAAAAAAACTTACCGGCAAGCACGATTGGGAACAGACCGCGCATGATTTGGTTGACAAACCTGACGTTGAGTTGTTCAAAGAACTGGTGGAAAACGACGCGTTTTTGTTTGATTTTGTCAAACAAAACGTTGCAAAACGAATCGCCGGTGCGGTAAACGACACCAACCTGCACAATCTGCGCGAGTTTTTGAAATTCTATTCGCCCTCGTACGAGGATGTGATTGTTTCAAACCTTGTATCAAAAGCCGATGAGGATATGACCGACGAAATGTTGGCACTGCTTGAAAACGGCAGCGCAGCGGAGCAAACCTATGCGGCGAAATATTTTTCCGTGATTAAAGACCCGCTCTCGACGCCGATTTTGCGCAGGCTTGCGTATGCGGACAACGAGTGTCTGGAGTTCAACTGTGCGCGCGCACTTGCTGCGCAGGGTGACAAAGAATCCTACAATGACGCGCTTGGCCGCCTGCAATCAGGTGATGAGTTTGAAAAACTCACGGCGGCGAAGTTTTTGAGCGCATACGGGGATAAAAACGCCGCAGGCGCGATAATTGAAGCGATGAAAACCTCGTCCCTGTCAGAAAACATCGCGGGGCAAATCCCGTATTTGGAGCCGATTTTAAATCTACCGCGCGAGGATATGCTGCTTGTTGTCAACAATATTGTCAACGGTTTGGGCGAGATTTTGGGGCTTTCGTGTGTGTTTGATTTTGAGCTTTATGATGTGTTTGAACATATTATCAAAACCCCGCACGCGGCTGTTTTGCTAAACGCGATACAGAAATTTGAGCTGCTGACAGACGATGAATATCTTTTTGACGAGGACAAGGCCACACAAAACGAGGTGCGCGACATCGCAAAGCTGCTTGGCGGCGTGAACAAAAAAAATCTGCACGTGGAGCTTGACCCGGGCAGCCCGTTCATTTACACGGCGCTTGAATTTACAACGGATGTGTGCGCGGTAAAGGAATTGCTAAAATCAAACAACCAGACGCTTATTTTAAAATCAATTGAGGTGTTAAAATCCTTGAACAGTCTGGATGAGAGCGCAAAAACCGTTGCGCTGTGCAAGGTGTCTGATGAAAATATCAAATCAATAATACGGGCGATAGGGAACTAGATAGTGGCTATAAAAATGGTGGTGACAGATATTGACGGCACGATAATGGGGGCAGATTTTACGTGCAGCGCCCGCGTCAAAGACTGCATCAAATCACTTACCGCAAAAGGGATTGAGGTTGTGCTTGCAACCGGCAGGATGCACAGTGCAACCGTGAAAGTCGCTCAATACTTTAGGTTGACCACCCCGATTATTTCGTTTCAAGGCGGGCTTATCAAGGAGCAAACGGGCGAAACCCTTTATCAAAGGCTGTTAGACCCGCAAGCTGCGCGCAAAATAATTGACTGGGCGCTCAACAACAATGTGCATTTAAATTTATATATGGACGATAAATTGTACGGGCGCGAGCAAAACGAGGAAATTATGCGCTACACGTGCGAGCGCGATATCACGTACAACATCTGCGATTTCAAAACCGTTGAGCTTAAAAATATCAACAAGCTTTTGGCGATTGATTTTAATGATGCGGATATGGTGACCGGTTGGACGGAATATTTGCGCAAGGAATTCCCGCAGCTTTCCATAATAAAATCAACCCCGTATTTTTGCGAGATATCGGACGCGGGCGCGACAAAAGGGTTTGCGGTTGAGTTTTTGCGCAGACACAGGGGCCTGGAAAAATCCGAGGTGCTGACAATCGGCGATCAGGACAACGATATTGAGCTGTTGAAAGCAGGCGGGGTTGCGGTTGCGATGGGCAATGCAACCGACGGGCTTAAAAAATACGCGGATTTTGTAACGGACACGGTTGACAACGACGGCTTTGCGGTCGCAATGGAGGAGTTTCTTTTTACATGACTATCGTGTCTTAGTCAATGAGTGAAAAGTCTTCGCCCAAGGTTTGTTCAAGTTCTTGAATAATTACAGAAAGGGACAGGTTAAGCCCTTGAGCAATTCGCCAAAGCGTGCTTAGCCGCGGGTCTTTAATGCCTTTTTCTAAATCGGCTAATATTGATTTTGTCATGCCAATCTCAGCTGACAACAGACTGATGGACTTTCTATCTTCCATCCGATGGTTTTTGATAACTTTTGCGAGTATTTTTTGTAAAATTTTTCTTTGCTCTTGCATAATATCTATTTTAGTGCTAAAATAAGAACGAATTGTGCTTATTTAAGAACGAAAAAAGTTTTATCAGAAATTACTAAAGAAAGAATTGAAACAGTTCACTGTGATATTGACATGTTATCGCGGCCAAAAAGAAAAAGATAAATAGTTTATGCTATAATAATTTTATGTATAGAATTGGAATAGGTTATGACATACACCAGCTGACACCCGGCAGGGATTTAATTATCGGCGGGGGAAAAANNGGATGTTTTAATCCACGCGATAATTGATGCGATGCTCGGCGCGCTTGCACTCTCTGATATCGGGACGATTTTCCCCGACACCGACCCAAAATACAAAGACGCCGACAGCACCGTTTTGCTAAAACATGTTTATGATTACGTGCGCAAAAAAGGTTACGATGTTGAAAATATTGACTCAAACATAATCGCGCAGGATCCAAAGATGATGCCGTACATCCCGAAGATGAAAGAGATTTTGTGCAGAATTTTGGGGCTTGATGAAGGCCGGCTGTCAATCAAGGCAAAAAGCAACGAGAAATTGGACGCTGTGGGCGAAGGCCGCGCGATAAAAGCGCAGGTGGTTGCGCTGATGAAGAAGATAAATTAAGGGGCTTACCGCGCGCAGCATATCACAAAGCGCCATTGTCATAACCGGCACAGCCGGCTATTTATGCGTAACTAAAACGAATATATCGTTGAATACAACAACAACCATCAGCACAATCAGGAGCGCAAAACCGATGTTGCTGATGGCGTTGATAATTTTTTCATCTATCGGTTTGCCGCGGAAATGCTCGATTGTCATAAACATAAAATGTCCGCCGTCAAGCGCGGGGAACGGCAGAAAATTGATTATTGCAAGGTTCATGGAAATAACCGCGGTCAAAAGCAGGCCGTAGAAAATGCCGCTGTTGGTAATCATATCGCCGCCGATTTTGGTAACTAGAACCACACCGTGCAGATTTTTGAGCGGGATTTTGCCGGTAAACAGCTGTTTAAGCACGATAAGCATTGAACGGGTTTCGTCGTACAGGTACGCAAAACTTGCTTTGACGGCAGAAACAGGACCTGTCACCTCAACCAGCAGCTCTTTCATATCAATCATAACGCCGATTATACCATCCTTGTCCGGGTAAATTGTTTTTAGCTCAATTATTTTCCCGCCGCGCTCAACCTTGATAAACAGCGGGTTTGCGGTATCAGACAGGGCGCAGGCTATGTCATTGAGCGTCACGGTACCGTCTGAAACATAGTAAGTTTTGGCAACAATTGCATCGCGGATTTGGGTTTGTTTTTCATTGAGGGTCAGCTTATCGGCCGGCGGCATCTGGATGCCTTTTAGCATATTTTTTGTCAGGCGCAAAACCGGCTCGTCCTGACGGGAAGGAAGCCTTATAGTTATACCCTCAGGGATAATTTCGTCCCGTTTAAAGGCGTGGTTGTTGGATTTTAGCCGTTTAAAATTTTGCTCAACGATTTCTTCGTTAATTTTGTTATCAAAAGATTTGTGGGTTTGCGAGTATAAGTAAAGCCCGTATTTGGTGTCAATGCGCGACCCGTTGATTTCATAAACCTTGTCACCTGGCGCGATACCGGATTCCCAGACGCTTTGCTCTTTTGGTGCGACAATCTCTTTTATTTGAACCTCATATTTACCCGACGGCAGATTATGCCACAGCGCTGCAGTCAGCAAAACAAGCACAAACGCGCAGACCACGTTTGCGATAACACCTGATGAGATAACAATCATCCGCTGCCAAACAGGTTTTGTTTCAAAGCGTTCGGGCGAGTCCTTAGGCAATTCTTCATCAAAGGCCACATAACCGCCGAGCAAAAACGCGTGGATGAGGAATGTTGTATCCCCAATCTTTTTTTGCCAGAGCGTGGGGCCTATCGGCATCCCGAACCCGAACTTGTCAACGCGTATCCCGAAACAACGCGCCGCCGCATAGTGCCCGATTTCGTGCACCAGTATCAAAACGCTTAAGAGTAATATCATTATAACTATTGACATACCACAATCTTACCACAAATGTGAATTTTTGTAAACAAAAAAGTAACATGTGAAATCGGACGACAAAAAAAAACTTTGTATATGTAAGAGAGCAAAAACATAAGGAGAGACGATATGACCTTTTTAGCATGTGACGGACAGAAGAACTTTTTTATTATGCAAAAGAGCCAGGTTCAATTTGAAATGTCGCTTGTGGGCAGCAGAGCGCTTATGATTACACGGAACATGGATCAGATGGCTGCAATAGCTGATGGCGAAGATTTGGAAAACAACGCAGATTACCAGTATCTTCAGCGCGAGGAAGAGTTCCTTGAAACCCGCAAAGACAATCTGGAAAGCCAAATCGCATTGCTTGATGCACAGGTTAACGGTCTGAAAACGCTTGTTAACAACAACATCAAGAACTCTTGCGGGCTAAACCTGCTGGGCGGCTAATAAGTCAACCGTATTAAGCATCAACGCCGCAATGGTCATCGGACCCACACCACCCGGAACAGGCGTTATGTACGAGGCGATTTTAGAAGCACCCTCAAATTCAACATCTCCGGTCACCTTGCCGGAACTGTCAAGAGAGATACCAACATCCACAACAACACACCCTGATTTTAACATAGAATTTGTAATAATTTTTTCCCCTATGGCGCAGACTACTATATCTGCGCTTTTTGTTATGTCAGCAAGGTTTTTGGTATAGCTGTGGCAGGTTGTGACGGTGGCGTTACGAGCAAGCATCATTTGCGAAACAGGTTTGCCGACAAGGTTTGAGCGGCCGATGACGACAACATGTTTGCCTTCAATCTCAATCTTGTACTCATCCAAAAGCAGCAAAATCCCGCGCGGTGTGGCCGGAAAAACCATCGGGGTTTGACCTGAGAACAACAACCCCAGATTCTGCGCGGTAAGCCCGTCAACATCTTTTGCCGGACAAATTGCGTTGATTATTTTGTTTTTGTCAATGTGCGCAGGCAGCGGCAATTGGACAAGGATTGCACTCACGGCGGTGTCATTGTTCAGTTCGTTAATTTTTTCCAGCAGCTCGTTTTCGCTCAGCTGCGCGGGATATTTCAGCACAACAGAGTTAATCCCGAGATTCTGCGCGGTCTTTTGTTTGTTGTTGACATAGATTTCGCTTGCCGGGTCGTCACCAACCAAAATCACGGCCAGAGTGGGTTTGACAGGCATCGCATCCAGCCTGATTTTCAAATCGGCCAGAATTTTATCCCTCAATTTTTTCCCGTCAAGTATAATCATAAAACCTCCTGCGGCAGGTTCAGGCGGAAGTAAAATTGTTTAATTGAGTTTTGGACAAGCTCGGACTCGCGCTCCACCGAAAAAGTTTTCAACGCGGGGTCGGACGGGATTACACCTAACACATCCAGATCATATTTTTTCAGCAAATCGTAAACATTTGTCAGATCGTGGTTTTCCACCTTGTTCAATACAACGCCGATTTGACCGCCTGCGGCATATTTTGCGCTAAACTCTTCTATGCGCTGGGCAAGGTTGACGCTCTCGTCGGTGGGGTTTGCAACAATAATCGTTGTGTCAATATCTGTGTCAATAAGCTGGTTCAGGTATTTCAGGTCAAATTCACAGTCAAAAATCACCACATCGTACCGGTCAATAAGCTTTAAAATCGCATCGTTAATCTGCCCTGTAATCGGGCAGCGGCAATCCTTTGAGCCGATAAGCCACGAAACAATAAGGTCAACATTTTCTTCAATCGGCGCGACAATATCTTCAACCGCCCATTCAACAAACTCTTGTTTGGTCATATTTTCGGGGATTCCGGTTTTGTATTCGTGCTTTCCGCTGCGAATACCGTAAATCGTGTTCCTAATATCGTGGCCAAAGCTGTGGCCAAGCTCGCTGCCAAGATCATTATCAAACAAAAGCACCGATTTTTCGGGAAACATTTCTTGAAAAATCCGCAGAAACGCTTTTGTGATGGTAGTTTTGCCGCTGCCGGACTTGCCTGTGATTGCTAACTTAACTGTCAGAATATCTCTCCTTCAACTTGTTTGACAGTTCGCCTGTAAGCTGCAAAGCCTTTTGCGCCAGCTCTTTCGTCAGCGCACCCGCGCCGCACGCGGTGGTGATTAGCGAATTGTCAATTATAATTTTCTCATCAATTCCCTTTTCGGTCAAATACTTAACATCGCGTTCAAAAACCTCAACCATTTGAGTCAATGTCGCAGTTTGAAGCGCCGCAGGGTCGAGCGTCGGGATGATACCCCAGGCGATTTTACCGCCGCGCTGCAGGAATTTTTCCAGCTGCGAGGCGCAGAAGGCGAGGCTTTGGGCATACAAGAACCCGTCAACGTTAATTATATCAACGCCGGTATCAAACAGCGGTGTCCAATCGCACTTGCCGCAGCAGTGCAGCGCGGTTATGCCGCCGTTTTCTTTTATGATGTCCGAAACCTCTTTTATCATCGCGGATACGATTGGTTGCGAAACGGTCAAAAACGCTGATGTGCCAAGGTGCGACATGGACGGTTCATCAATAAATATTATGGGCACGGCACCTGCGGCCTTAATCTTTTCCACCTGCCATAGCGCTTTCAGGGCGAGGGTTTTGACGATTACTTCGCGCAGGGTTTCGTCGTATATGGCGCTGCGGCCGTTCTTGTCGGTCAGTGCTGCGGCCACCGTGAACGGGCCGGCTATCTGGCCTTTGGCAAATTTTGAACCGCGTGCAAGTTTCAAGAATGAATCAAACGTGAGCGAGTCCACCGCGTAGTTTGTTGTGGTACGCAATTCATAGTCTTCAAACAGTTGTTCGAGCGCGGCAAAAAACTCATCTTCATCGGCTGAAAGGTGCGGTGCAAACTGGGCAATCATATCCTCGCCGAGGGCGACCATCTGCGGCCAAAACGGGACGGGGAAAGTTTTGACAAGCGCCATTGCCTCGTCAACACTTTTGTGCGGCAGCGAACCTATTGCCAGAGCTTCCAGTTTCATCGAAACCATGCCGGATTTACTCCGCCACCTCATTTGTATCTTCGGCCGGTTCTTCGTCAATTGCCTCTTTAAGAATTTCCGATGCGCTTACTTCAATTGCAAGCTCGGTTTTGACTTTTGAGGTCAGCTTGATAAGCATTGAATATGAGCCTGTTTTGTTGATTGGCGCATTAAGTGAAACATTTTTGCGGTCGACTTCAACGCCTGTTTTCGCTTTAATTTCTTCGGTAAGTTTTTTGGTTGTGATTGTACCGAAAAGTTTTCCGCTTTCGCCGGCCTTTGCGGACAGCTCCAATTTACCGAGTTTTTCAATCTTTTGGGCGTCGGCCATCGCTGCATCGTGAAGTTTTGCTTGTTTTGCCTGAATACGGACAAGGTTTTTCTCGCGGTTAGCGATAGCGCCTTTTGTCGCCTCTTCGGCAAAATTTTGGGGAAGAAGGAAGTTGCGTGCGTAACCGTCTTTCACGGTAACCATTTCACCTGCTTCACCAAGGTTTTGAACATCTTTTCGTAATATAACTTGCATGAGTTTACTCCTTTGTATTTCAGCTATAAAAAAAGTCTACAACAAACAAATTCTATTGTAAAGCAGGGAACAAATACTTAACGCCGTTGTCGGCGCGCCAGCGGATGTAGCCGGTTTTTGGCACTTTGTCAATATCATAAACGCTGACCAGCGCCCAGTTTCCGCGGATTGCGGTAAGGTTTATTTTTTGCGGCTGGNNGAATTCTGCCGACCACCTTTGAAAACTCATCCGGTGCGCTGTACAGATTTTTGGTCGTCTCCGGCACACCGCCCAACAACTGCAGCCCGTACTTTTTGCCGTAGATATTGTAAAAACTCAACCAGCTCAAAAACCTATCCGGATCGTTTTTGACAATCCAGCCCTTGTCGCCTGTGAGGCTGTCATAAATAATTTCCAGCCACCCGTCTTTTTCATCGGTTACCGGGAAAAACGCCAAACCTTTGCTGCCAATATAAACAACAAACATCTCCGGTACAACACTGCCCCAATCAATGGTTTGGATGATTTTCGCGTTTTTGGCCGGCTGGTTATAAATAATTATATCGCCTGCCGCCTGATAAACCCCTATCGTACCGGGGTTTGCCGTACTGACACGCACGGGAACAACATCGTTAAAACCCGAGTGCGCACATAACCCTATTAACAAAACCAACCCCAACAATAATTTTTTCACAAGCCCACCAGATGTTTTATCTTATTAATATCAGCGTTTATGGCGTCCTCGGTCAATGTTGCGTTGTCGTCGCGAAGGTAGATGTGAAGCGCCATATTGCCCTCGTACACGTCAAAAACCTCCACCTGCCTGACGTGTGGGAGTTTTAGTTTTTCAATAGATTTTACAATCTCTTCGTAGGTTTGGTTTTTCGGAATCCCAAACTGCAAATCGCGCCGGACTTCGGGGAATTGCGGCAGTTTTTTAAACCGGACGGTCGTTTGCTTGACAGCCGATACAATCGCGTCAAGATCCAGCTCAAACAAAAACGCGTCTTGATTAAGTTTCATTTTATCTTTTAAAACCGGATGGATTTGGCCAAAATATCCGGCGATGCCTTGTCCGAGTATGGTGATTTGCGCGCTGCGGTGCGGGTGGCAAACCCCCGGTGCACCCGGCGTCAATTTTATCCGGTTTGAAATCCCGAGCACACTAAAAAGTTTTTCAAAAACGCCTTTTAATGTGTAGAAATCTGTTTGAATTTTTTCCTGCCATTTGGAATTATTGATTTCACCGGTGATTGCGCCGGCAAGGATTTGTTTCTCGTCAACACCGGTGTCTTTTTGCGAAACAGGCCGGATTTGGAAATAAGTTTTGCCGATTTCGTAGCCCCAAAAATTCTTCTGGCCGTTGTCGTAATTATATTTAAGACAGTTTAGAATGCTCGCGGTAAGCGTTTGGCGCATCATTGTGTGTTCGTCAGTGGCAAGGATTTCAACCGCCTGCGCGGCATCATATGTTATGCCAAACCTTTCCAGCAGCGGCTTTCCGACGAACGAACTTGTCTGGATTTCGTCCAGACCGCAGGCGCTCATTGTTTCGCGGATTTTTTTGATAACGCGCTGTTCGTGCGAAACCTGCGCTACCGTGCATTTTGACGGCAGGGTCGGGGTGATTTTGTCGTAGCCGTTTATGCGGGCAGCTTCTTCAATCAGGTCAATCTCGCGCGTGGCATCGTTCACGCGCCATGACGGAACCTTAAACACCGTCGCGCTGGCACCTTTACCGCTGCCGAGTATTTCAAACCCTAGCCGCTGCAAGATATTATCGCATTTTTCCGGTTCAATCTGCACGCCCAAAATCTTTTTGACCTGCGCGTAACGCAAAGTAACCTCAATGTTTTCGGCTTTGTTACTGCCGGCACGGGCAACGCCTTCAATTTTGGCGTCTGCAAATTCTGTCAAAAGCTGCATCGCGCGGTTCAAAGCCGGTTCAATGGCCTCAATATCCACCCCGCGCTCAAACCGGGCACAGGCTTCGGAGCGATACCCCGCACAACGCGCGGATTTTCTGTTGGACGCCGGCGTAAAATATGCGGCCTCCAGCGCAATCGCGGTTGTTTTGTCGTCAACTTCGGAGTTCGCGCCGCCAAAAACACCTGCCAGACACACGCCTTCTTTTTTGGTTGCAATCAAGACCGCATCAGGGTTCAAGGTACGTTCCACTCCGTCAAGCGTGGTGACTTTTTCGTCATTCTTTGCGCGGCGGACGCACAGGTAGCCGTCAAGTTTGTTCAAATCAAACGCGTGCAGCGGAATCCCGTATTCCATCAGGATATAGTTTGTTATATCAACAACGTTGTTTATCGCGCGGATGCCGGATGTTACGAGCCGTTTTTGCATCCAATCGGGCGACGGCTTGATTTTAATATCTTTCAGGACGCCGATTGAGTAGTATTTACAAACATCTTCGTCAACAATTTCAACTTTAAACGAGGTGGTGCCGTTTTGGGCTGCGGCGGATGGCAAATTCATAGGCCGATCAAAAATCGCGCTCAACTCGCGCGCAACACCGATGACAGACATTTGGTCGCCGCGGTTTGTGGTCGGCGCAACGTGCAGAATGTAGTCCTGATCAAACCCGAGCAATTTTTCCACATCTTCGCCTGCGGCCGCGCCGAATTTATCAAGAATCAAAATCCCGTCTTCTTCGTCCTGATAGCCGCGGTCTGCCACACCGAGTTCTTCCGCGCTGCAAAGCATGCCCTGCGATTCAACGCCGCGAATAACAGCGGGCGTCAGCGTGAACATCTCCCCTGTCTTGCGGTCAAGCACCTTGGAGCCGACGCTTGCGTAGGGGACGATTTGGCCTTCTTTAATATTTTGTGCGCCGCAAACAACGGTGCTGCCGTTGCTAAGCGTCACCAAATGGAGCCGGTCTGAGTTTGGATGGGCACCCAGTTTTTCTATTTTCACGGTCTTGATGTTGGTGAATTTCGGCTTGATTTCTTCAACCTCTTCCACCTCAAGACCGCTCATAGTAAGCTCGTGCGCGATTTGCTTTACATCCAAATCGCTCAAATCCACAAATTCATTTAACCAGTTTAACGATACTTGCATGCAACAATTGTACCACAAAATACTCCGTACGCACGATAACACACAGCAAAAAATTTAGTAAAGTAGTGTGTACAATGAATCTGCACGAACAATGTTTATTAAAATACCTCCAAAACCCCGATGAGCTCTCGCATTCAACCGAGGCGCTAATACAGAACAATTTGGCGCTTGAAGAGCAGTTTGTGATTAACGTTGTTGCAAAATACACACATATAAATTACAATAGGAAACATGTTTAAGAAATTTTCTTACATTTTGGCGGCAGTATTTTTTGCGTTGTTTGCGTTCTTGGTTTTGCGCGGCAGTTTCCTTGATGCGGTTGAGAACAGGACGTTTGATTTGCGGCAGAACATGCTTGCGCGGACAAAGACGCCGGATAAGAACATCGTAATCGTCACGGTTGACGAGGCAAGCTACGAGTACATCCTGGACACATACGGTGAATGGCCGCTGCCGCGCGATGTTTATGCCAAAATGATTAACCGGCTCCAAGCGCAGGGGCCAAGAATAATCGCGTTTGATTTAATGTTTGTAAAATCGCTGAAAAGCGGTGCTGCGGCAGACGCTGCGCTCACAAAAGCAATTGCGGGGAACAACAATGTTTATACCGCGATGAATTTTGATAACCAATCCGATGAGCTGCGCGCGCCGGCTGAGCTTGACAAAAAATTTACCGTCAATGTGGAAAACAAGTCAGGTGTGGATTTCAGCGATTTGACATTCACAAACTGCCGTGCGATTTTACAAGAGATTCTTAATTCAACCCAAAACGTCGGGATAATAAACGTTTCGCGCTCGGACGACGGTGTTTTGCGTAAGATGCCTGTGTTTTTGAGCTACCGGGGTGATTTTTATCCGCAGCTGGCGCTAAAAGTCGGCATGGACTATTTGGGGATTGAGCAAAAAGATTTTACTATCAACAAAAACGCTGTAAAAATCGGTGACCGCACAATTCCGCTGGACAAAGACGGCAGCGCGATTCTCAACTGGTACGGGCCTGCGGGTACTTATGACTACATCCCGATGTACAAACTGCTTAAATCCGAGGCGTTTGATTACGATTTTTCCGGCAAAATAGTTTATTTCGGCACGAGCGCGGCGAGTCTTTATGATATCAAGACCGTTCCGACCGGCAAACTGTATCCCGGCGTTGAGGTTCAGGCAACTTATGTAAACAATTTGATTGAAGATAATTTTATCCAAAAGCTGCCGCGGTGGTTCACTGTTGCGGTGAGTTTGGCGATGGCGGGGTTGATTTGGTTTGTTATAATGCGGTTTGAATCGGCGTTCACAGGCTCTGTTGCGGCGCTGGTGGTTTATTTTGCGTATTTGATTGCGGCGTACGCCGCGATGCGTTTCGGCAGCTTGTGGGTGGAAATCATTTACCCGCTTGTGTTTGCAGTGCTGGCGTTTGCCGGCTCGTTCATTGTAAAATACCTTATAAAATCGCGCGATTTTGAGCGCCAATACAAACTGGCGACAACTGACGGGCTTACAGAACTTTATAACCACAGGTATTTCCAAGAGCAGATGCAGCAGCAAATCAATCAGTCAAAGCGTTACGGGACACCGTTCTCGCTAATCATCATTGATATTGATAACTTCAAGACTTTTAACGACACTTACGGGCATCAGGCAGGTGATTCGGTGCTGCGGCAGGTTGCTTTCACCTTGAAGCGCAACATTCGTGCAACTGATATCGCGTGCAGATACGGCGGCGAGGAGATGAGCATAATTTTGCCAAACACCGGTGAGGACGTGGCTTACAGCACAGCGGAAAAAATTTGTGAACGCGTTGCGAACAAAAAATTCTTTTTCAGCGGCGACAAGGAGGCCAACGTTACGGTAAGTTTGGGCGTATCGACGTTCCCGCAGGACGGCGATAACTCAACCGATGTGATTGAGGCGGCCGACAAACGGCTTTATAACGCGAAAAAAGGCGGCCGCAACCGGGTGGGACAAGATTGATGGAACCTAAAAACGTTATCGGACTGATGTCAGGTACGTCGTGCGACAGCATTGACGCGGCGCTGTGTGAGGTTGCGCCGGATTTGTCGTGCAGGCTTATTAAGGGGATTAATTTTGACTACCCGGAAAATCTGCGCGGACAAGTTCTTCGCGCCGGCGAAGCAAGCGTATCCGATATTTGCCGGTTGAATTTTGAGGTCGGCAAATGCTTTGCGGATGCGGCAAATGTGCTGATTGGCGAGTTTGGTAAACCGGATTTTATTGCCAGCCACGGGCAGACTGTTTGGCATATTCCGGGGGGGGCGACGCTGCAGATTGGTGAAAGCTCTGTCATTGCCGAGCAAACCGGTTGCCTGACTATATCAAATTTCCGCGAGGCTGATATTGCAGCCGGCGGGCAGGGCGCGCCGCTGGTGTGTTTTGCGGACAAAACATGGTTTAAGGGTAAATCGGACGGGCGCTCACCAGAAACCGGCGGTGCAGTCGCCGTCCAAAACATCGGCGGGATTGCAAACGTGACGGTCGTAGGCGAAGATACCACGGGGTTTGACACCGGGCCGGGGAACGTGATTATTGACTATTGCATGCAAAAGTTTTTTGACCTGCCGTATGACAAAGACGGGCAGGTGGCGGCGGCGGGCAAGGTGGACGAGAGCTGGCTGGAATGTCTTTTGCAAGACGAGTATTACTTTCTGCCGCCGCCAAAAACCACGGGACGCGAATATTTTTCACCGCAGTACATTGAAAACGCCCTAAAAACCGCCGGAACAAACGAGCCAAAAGACATCATTGCAACGGTCACCGCGCTGACCGCAAAATCTATCGCGCAAAGCTACGAGCGGTTTGCGGGCGATATAAAAACCGTAATTGTCGGCGGCGGCGGTGCATACAACCCGGCGTTGATGGACTTTTTACGCAAATATTTGCCGCGCGGCGTACAACTTCAAACCCACGAAGATTATGGCGTTTCCAATAATTTCAAAGAGGCGATGGTATTCGCCCTGCTCGGGTATTGCACGTATTACAACATCCCGAACAATGTCCCTTCTTGCACCGGCGCGTCGCACCGCACGGTTTTGGGTAAATTCACATATCCGTTTGATGGCAAATTTTAAAATTCACGGGTTTTATTACAAAAAAAAAGGAAAAGATTTATGATTAGACCAATTACAAAGCCTTTTGAATTGCAGCAATTATTACACGAATATGTTGAAAAGGGCATAAAAAAGGGTACTATCGTTGACATTAATTATAAAGAATCCACCGGGGATCTTTTGACACTGAAAATCAAAGGAGGCGATACCGTGCATCTTACGCCAAAATCTTCGGTTACTATTAAAAAGACGCCGCTCGGGCTGAAAATAATCCAAACTCTGAAGAAAAAAATCTGGATAGGGGAAGGAGCCGACCGGCTAACCGGCAGCGTCACAACAATAACCAACAGCGGAAACGTTAAACAAAAACGACTCACTGAAACACTTAAATTTGATGACCCTTGGTATTAAACCGGCAGGGCGCACTTTTGCGCTGAACCGGCGGCTAACCGGCTGAACATTACGGCTGCCCGATTTGCCGCAGAGCCTCGTAGACAACGATTGCAGCGGCGTTGGACAGGTTCAGGCTGCGCTGGCCGGAGACCATCGGGATTGCGATTGCGTTTGGGTGGTTTGTGTATTGCTCCGGCAGGCCGCGCGATTCCGGGCCAAACACCAAAAAATCACCGGGCTTAAACTCAACGTCTGTGTATTTACGCGCTGCCTTTGTGGTCAAATAATAACAATTGCCTTGTGGGATTTCGTCCGCGCGGTGCAAATTCACGCTGTCCCAGTAATCCAGTCCGGCGCGTTTTGTGTACTTATCGGCTAGCGAAAACCCTAATCTACCCACCAGATAAAGCGATGCGCCGCAGCACGCGCAAAGCCGCGCGATATTTCCGGTATTTTGCGGGATTTCCGGCTCGTAAAGGACGATATTCAGCGTTCCTTGCCCCTTCATTTACCCCTTACCCTTTGAACAGGCGGCGGCTTTCAAACACCACGGGCAGCCCCCGGATTACGCAGAACACAATCGCCGCCGCGGCAAACACCATCGCTGTCAGGCGCAGCTCCTCAATATAAATCCACTCCTGCCAGCCGGGGTTGTACGCTGCGACAAGCAGCATAAACGCAACGACTTTTGCGACCGCGTAAGCAATCCGCATAAATTTTGACGAGCAAATGAACGATCCGATTGCGGTTTTTTGCATACTGTTTGTACCAAACGCGGTGAAACCCTTTGCCAGTGCCACGCTGCGAAGCCCGTCAGTCACAAACGCGCGCGTGATGCAAATTAGCGGGAACGCGACCGAAATCCAGCCCAGCGCCGCAAAAACGACCCAATACGCCGCCTCAACAATCCTGTCGCCCATAATATCCACCACCGACCCCAGGTCGGAAACCTCGTTAAACTTGCGTGCAACCCAGCCGTCAAGCCCGTCCATCGCAAACGCAACCGCCGTCAGCGTCAGCGCCCACGCGTAGGCTTGTGATGTTTTTATATACAGCAGCCCGATTGCAATGAATGCCACAAAAATTCTTAAAATTGATATTAAATTCGCCATTATTTTCCCTTTCACGTCAGCACGCACCCAGGCGGCGCGGCCCTTTACCCCTATACCCCTTTAACTCTTTTTCAGCCTTGACAGCGCAAAGTCCACTTTGTCAAGCTTTTTAACCTTGTCACCAAGCATAATTTTTTCCGCCTCTTCCAAAATCGCTGTCACCATAAACCCGTTATCGCCGTCAGAGCGTGCTTTTTTACCTGTTTCGCAGCAGGCGATAAAATGCTGGCACTCCAATTTAAGCGGTTCAATTTCCAAATAATCCGATGTCACCTCTTTGTTTCCGGGTGTGAAGTTGTCAAAAACGACCAGCTTGTTTTCGCTGACGGTATCGTCCAAAATCGCGGTGGCCTTTGTGCCGCGGACCAAAAGCTGCACGTGCTTTTTCGGTGTAATCCAGCTGTCTGAAATCTGGCCGATTGCTCCGCCTTCAAACTCAATCCCGATGTGCGTTATATCCATAATCTCGTTTTGCTCGGACGAGCAGCCCATCGCAGACACCACTCTGAGCGGCGATTTGCCGATAACATAGCTCATCATAGAGACATCGTGCGGCGCCAAATCCCACATTACACTTCTGTCGTTTTTGAAATAGTTAACGTTCAGGCGGTCGCTTTGCGCGTAAACAATCTCCCCGAGCGCACCTTCTTCAACAAGCATTTTCAAACGGTTGACCGCCGGGTGGTACAAGAGCAGGTGGCCTACCATGAGAATTAATCCTTTGGAGTTAGCTAACTCCGTCAAATCCTTCGCCTCTTTGGCGATTGTTGAAATCGGTTTTTCAACATAAACATTTTTGCCGGATTCAAGCACCGCTTTTACCAGTTTGTAGTGCGTGTGGCTTGGCGTGACGACCGCAACGGCGGTGATTTCAGGGTTTGTCAGGATTTCGCTGTAATCTTTTGTAACTTTCACCCCGCTGTATTGCTCTGTCACCTGTTTTAAGTTGTCGTCGTCAAAATCGCAAACGGTATCCAAAACATTAAGGTTATAGAAGTTGCGGACAATATTTCTGCCCCAAACCCCGCAGCCTATTACAGCTATTTTTGTTTTAGTTGTAACCACCTTTTACCTCTTACCCCTGCTGCGCTTGCAACGCCTGCATTCTTATCTGGTGCATAGCCTCGCATCTTTCCATAAAAATTTGTTTATCTTCCGGCGCAAAGAATCCCGCGAGTTTTTCCAGCAGCGGCTGCGGGAACTTGGAATATTCAACCATTTGTTCAAGCAGCTCCTCGTTCAGCGCATAGAGGTTTCTAAAATTTTTCAACAAAACAAGTTTGCTCTCTTCAACGGTTTTTTCCTTTTCGGCAAGCGCTTTTGCACCCATTTTATAGGTCGTGTAATTGGCGTCAAAGAACATGCCCTTCGCGCGTTCCATAACAAGCCGCATTATAAAATCAAAGTCGCCCATGATTTTGAATTTTTCGTCAAAATATCCCATCTGCTCAACGAGCGAGCGCTTAAAGACCATCGCCTGACGCGAACACGGAATCGCCTGGAACGCGTTGTACATGGTCGGGTTAAACAAGAACGCAAACCCTTCCGGGTGGCGGCAATACGCCGGTGAGAACGAAAAATCCGCCTCGTTTGCTTCAAGGTTGTTGATGACATCTTGTATAGCTGTTATATCGTGAAAAAAGTCGTCGCAGCTTAGAAACGTGACATATCTTGACTTTGAGCGCATAACACCTTTGTTTAGCGCGCTGAATTTCCCCGTATCAGGTTCCGAGTAAAAATCAAGAAACGCCTTGTTTTTGTAGTCTTTCAGTATTTCAAGCGTCCCGTCAGTTGAGCCGCCGTCCATCACAAGGATTTCAAGGTGCTGGTAGGTTTGCCTGTCCAAAAGCGAGATACACAGGTTAAAATCGTCAACCTGCCCGTTTTCAATAATATTAAGCGTCGGTATAATTATACTAATCTTTGGTTCCATGACTATATTGTACCATGAATTTTAATACTGCGCATATATCACCTGCAAAATATTTGATTCAAGTGATTTTTGGTCAGCCTCGGGGGATTTCGGGTCGTTAATCATAATATCAAACGCGTAGGTCTTGCCGCTGCGCGCGGTAATGTAGCCCGCAATCGCGCTGACATCGGACAAAGTACCTGTTTTTGCACGGATATTATCTTTGAAATAAAGCATCCTGTTTTGCAGCGTACCTTCCCCTGCGGACGGGAGCAGGTCTTTAACCGCGGCGTTTTTCACCAAAAACTCTGTCATAAAATCCGCGGTGACAAGGTTGTTTTTTGATACGCCGCTGCCGTCAACAACCCGTATCGTGCTGATATCAAGGTTGTTTTTTGCCGCAAATTTTTTCAGCGCATCCTCGCTGCCGGCAATTTTGTAGAGGCTTTCCGCGGCGATATTGCTGCTTTTTTTCAAAATATCGTCCGATGAAACCGGGTGCTTGACTTCACTAACCGGTTTGCCGCCTTTATTTGACCCATTTGTAGCCGCCGGAAATTTGCCGTAATACCCGATTTTTTCGTCACGCAAAATCTCACCCAGCCGCAGCATAAAATATTTTTTCGGGCTGTCAACGGGGATTTTTTTTGTGACGAGCGAGTTAACCGTGCCTGTGACCGCGATTGCGTTGGGCAGATTCGCGGAGCGGCTGAATTTTATCTGATTGCCGCCGCCGGTTGTNNTGTGACAAGGTTCTCAAACGCAACCGGATAAAAAACGTCCGTCCTAAGCCGTGCCGGTGCGCCTTTTGCACCCGGTATAATCACAATACCCAGCAGGTTGCCGTCAATATTGTATGCGCTGAACTTTGCCATCAGCGGGTTGAACTCATCATCCCATTGCCAGCCCTCGCCCCATTCGGTTTTGTCAATGATACTGTCGTCAATATAAAACTCTTTCGGTGCGGTGTTTTGAAGCGGTTTAAGTAGCGTTTTCAGGTCAGAGGCGCTCAAGTACGGGTCAGCACCGAGTTTTAGCAGCAGGGTGTCGCCGTTTTTGTACACTGATGTGGTAAAGTGATAATCCTTGCCGAGCTTGTCAACAGCCGCGCAGTAGGTGAGCAGCTTCAAGGTTGACGCGGGCGGCATCGGTCGGTTTTCGTTGAGTTTGTAGACCGTTTTGCCGGTGGCAACATCTTTGACGCTAATGCTGACGGCACCCGCGTTGACTTTTGAGTTGAACATAGCCTTGTGAACCGCCATTGCGTGGACGCTTGCCCCAATCAACAGCAGCGCGAGTAAACTAACAAGCTTTTTCATATTTCACCTCGTAATTTTCTTGTATATCGTCCAGAATACCAAATTTTGTGCCCTTACTAAAATCAATTTCAGCGCGAATAATACCCTCATCATCTTTAATTTCTGCAAGAATTTCGCCGTCACGGCCGATTATGCGCGAGTGGCCAAGGTTTTGGCCGCCGCATTGGGTGAGCGCAACAAGCGGAATCTGGTTCTCCGCTGCACGCGAGCGCGTCATGACCTCCCATTGCACGGGTTTGTGAGCGCCCCACGCTGCAACGTTCACGAACAAATCCGCACCGGCTTTGGCATACGCGCGGTAAATCTCCGGAAAACGTATGTCATAACAAATTGTCAGCCCGATTTTTACCCCTTCAAGCTCAACCATCACAGGATTTTTACCGGGTTTGATATATTTTTCTTCCCCGTCAACGCGGAAAAGGTGCATCTTGTCGTATTGCGCAACAGGCTCGCCGTTGCGGTTAAACACAGGACAAACATTGCGGCCGTCTGTGATATAGCTGCCGCCTATTATATTTATGTTGAGTTTTTTGGCCAGATTTGATAAGAAATTGGTCGTGCGCCCGTTGTCAATTACCGCGAATTTTTCCGGGTACCAGCCGATTTCAAAGACTTCCGGCAGGGCAAGAACATCCGTTTTTAATCCTTGCGTCAGGTGTTCAATTTTTTCAAAACTTGAGGCGTTTATTTGGAGTGCTGCGATTTCCATAAACCTTCTTTCTGCGCCTGTTTATAGAGTTCCGGTGCGCGGCGGTCAATGTCTTCCAGCGAGGCTTGCAGCTCTGCAAAGACCTCTTGTTCATCCCTGCCGGCCGGATAAATCGGGTCGCCAAAAAGGCACAGGTCTTTTGTCGGGCCGACCGGAAACTTCAATTTATCCCAAGATGGCGCGGTCATAAAATTCCACTGCGGCGAATACCATGTCATCGGCACAATCGGCACATTAGCGGCTTGCGCAATTTTAACTATCCCGCCTTTGGCTTTATATCTGGGTCCGCGCGGGCCGTCAACCATCAAAACCCCGCATTCCCCTTGTTCAAGCCGGTCGATAAGCTGCATTGTCGCTGCAACAACCCCTTTTTTGCCGGTGGAACCGCGCACTGTTTTGAACCCGAGCATCTCAACGCCGCGCGCAACAATTTCACCGTCCAAAGAACCGCTTATCATCACGTTTGTCTTGTCTTTGTTTTGCAGCCCGTATATTCCAAACTGGTTCCCATGCCACACTGCATAAAGACACGGCTGCAGCTGACGGTTGTTAACCTCAATGCAATGCGTAATCGGCGCGTGCATCTTGAAGTACACTTTTATGAACAACCCAAGCTTTTCCATATTATTCTTGTTCAGCAATCTAACCATAAAACTATTTTATCACAAACTAGACCTTTTAAATGATTTGCACATTTATATTTTTATAGTAAACTTGACATATATAAAAACGAGGATTAATAATGAAATTTACTTTGGAAAAAGAGGGTGTAAACGTTGTAAAAATGGACATCACAATCCCTGCAAAAGATGCGCAGCAGGCCTATGAGGCGGCTGTGAAACGGTTTGCGCAGTACGTGAACATTGACGGGTTTAGAAAAGGCAAGGCGCCAAAACATATGGTAGAGCGCCAGATTGGTACCGAACGGATTAAGGCTGAGGCTATTGAGAACATCATCCCAAGCGCCGTCACTGAAATCGTCCGTAAAGACAAACTTGACCTTATCACGCAGCCGGCTATCACAGACTATGATTTTGAAATCGGCAAGGATTTAAAAATCACCGTGCGCGCGGAAGAACGTCCTGATGTGACGCTCGGCAAATACAAGGACCTTACCGTAACCGTTCAGGATACGCCCGTAACACAGGCCTCGTTTGACAACGCGTTGAGCGGACTGCTTGCAAGATATGCCGAAGAAAAGACCGTAACCGAGAAACGCGCCGCGAAAAATACCGACATCGCCGTGATAGATTTTGACGGCTCGGTTGACGGCAAAAAAATCCCTGGCGGCGCAGGTACAAGTTACTCGCTGGATTTGGGCAACTCAAACTTTATCCCCGGATTTGCCGAGGCCATCGTCGGCCACAAAGTTGGGGAGGAATTTGACATAAATGTTACGTTCCCCGAAAACTACGGCAGCACAGACCTTCAAGGCAAGAAAGCCGTTTTTAAAATAAATCTTCACGAGCTGAAAGTCAAGACCACTCCCGAGCTGACCGATGAAATCGCTAAAAAAGCCGGCCCGTTTGAGAGTGCTGATGCTTTAAAAGCTGATATCCAAAACTATCTTGAAACCCAGCGCGATAACGCCAACAAGCAGAATTCAGAGAACGAATTGTTCAAGATGATTGTTGCAAACGCAAAGGTTGATATCCCGCAATCAATGATAGAGCGTGAGAAAGCGTCCATCATTGAAGAATACAAAACGCGGCTTTCACAGCAGGGTGTGACCTGGGATGTTTTCCTGAAATCGCAGGACGAGAACCAGATTATGAAAACGATAAACGATGATGCGCGTTCGCGAATTAAAAACTCGCTTGTTATTGAAAAAATCGCAAGAGCCGAAGAGTTAAAACTTGAAACGCAGGATTTCCAGCAGAAATTAAGCGAGATGAGCGCAGCTTACGGCGTGGCACCTGATGTGCTGGTTAGAGAAGTCGGCCAGAGCCCGGCGTTTATGAGTAATCTTTCGCAGCAGGCGATGAACGACAAGGTGCGTGACTTTGTTATGACAAACAACAAGGTCGTTTTTGCGGCGGCATCCGGCGGTGCGGCGAAAAAGTCAGCCGATAAAAAACCGGCGGCAAAAGAGCCTGCGGCTAAAAAACCTGCGGCTGAGAAAAAGCCGGCGGCAAAAAAACCAGCCAAAAAGACGACAACAAAAAAAGCGAAATAAAGTAATATATAATAAAAGGAGAAAAAAATGAGTTTTGTACCGGTAGTAATTGAGCAGTCCAGCAGAGGCGAGCGGTCGTTTGATATTTTTTCAAGACTGCTTAGAGAACGGATTATATTTTTGGGCACAGGCATTGACGATATGGTGGCAAACCTTGTTGTTGCGCAGCTTTTGCTGCTTGACAGTGAAAACCCCGAAAAAGATATTATGCTCTACATCAATAGCCCTGGCGGCAGCGTGACTGCGGGTCTGGCGATTTATGATACGATGCAGCACATCAGAGCGGATGTTTCAACGATTTGCCTTGGTCAGGCGGCGTCAATGGGCGCGTTCTTGCTGGCTGCAGGCGCAAAAGGCAAGCGGATGGCGCTGCCTCACTCGCGTGTGCTTATCCACCAGCCTCTTGGCGGTGCGCAAGGTCAGGCAACCGATATTGAAATCCAGGCGGCAGAAATCGTTCGTCTGAAACGTTCACTCAACGATATTCTGGCAAACAACACAGGCCAGCCGATTAAGAAAATTGAAAAAGATACCGACCGCGACTACATCATGACACCTGATGAGGCGCTTGAATACGGTATGATTGACAAAGTTGTGTCAAAAGAAATATTGAAAAAGAACGAGGGGTAGTTTACACGGAAAATGAGTAAGATTGACGAAAATAAATTAAAATGTTCATTTTGCGGCAAGTCGCAGGATTCGGTGAAAAAGCTGATTGCAGGCCCTGAGGTCTATATTTGCGACGAGTGCGTGGAGCTTTGCAACGAGATTCTTGATGAGGAATTTTTTGACGGCAAGGGTAAAGAGCTTGGCGAGGAGACAAAAGGCGCCGAAAAAGATATCCCAAAACCCCATGAAATCAAAGCGCATTTGGACGAGTATATTGTTGGTCAAGAGGACGCCAAAAAAATCCTTTCCGTGGCGGTTTATAACCATTACAAACGTTTACGCCACAACAAGACGGTTGATTTAAAACACAATGTTGAAATCCAAAAATCAAATGTTTTGCTCGTGGGGCCCACCGGTTCGGGTAAAACATTGCTTGCACAGACGCTTGCAAAGATGCTTGATGTACCGTTTGCGGTGGCTGATGCAACGACTTTGACCGAATCAGGTTATGTGGGCGACGATGTTGAGAGCGTGCTTTTGCGGCTTTATCAGAACGCCGGGTTTGACGCGTCAAAAGCCGAGCGCGGAATAATTTATATTGACGAGATTGACAAAATTTCAAGAAAATCTGAGAGCACATCTATTACGCGTGATGTATCGGGCGAGGGTGTCCAGCAGGCGCTTTTAAAAATGATTGAGGGCACGGTGGCGCACGTTCCGCCGCAGGGCGGCCGCAAGCACCCGCATCAGGAGTTTATACAGATTAACACCACCAACATCCTGTTCATATGCGGCGGCGCGTTCGACGGNNAAGCACCCGCATCAGGAGTTTATTGAAGTTGACACGAGCAACATTTTGTTTATCGTCGGCGGCGCGTTTGTCGGGCTGGACAAGATTGTTGACGCCCGCGCGGGCGAAAGCGCATCGGTCGGGTTTGG
>DBCX01000063.1:57449-61750 GCA_002293275.1 Cyanobacteria bacterium UBA947
CCTTTTGAAATTCGGTTTAATCCCTGAATTTATCGGCCGGATTCCGATTTATGCGGTATTGGAACCGCTTGAAGAATCTACTTTGGAGATGATTTTGACAAAACCCAAAAACGCTATCGTCAAGCAGTACCAGTGTTTGCTGAACATGGACGGCGTGGAATTAGAGTTTGAACCTGCGGCGGTAAAAGAGATTGCGCAAGAGGCGATTACCAGAAAAACCGGTGCTCGGGCGTTGAAATCAATCGTGGAAGAGATTATGCTTGATATTATGTATGATATTCCGGCGGGCGGCGCAAACAGCAGGGTTGTTGATAACAAGTTTACGGTGACCGAGGATATGGTAAAAAACCGGAACAAAGCGGAGTTAATCAAGCTGCCGACAGGGAGCGCAAACAGCGAACCTATACCTGCAAACGGCACAACAAACACGTAAAAGATTATGGGAAAAACACTGATATTAATTGACGGTCACGCGCTGGCTTATCGGCAGTATTTTGCGCTTGAACGCACGGGGATGAGGACAAATGACGGCACGCCGACCTGGGCGGTGTACGGTTTTTTCAAAGCGGTTTTTGATTTATTAAAAAACGAAACCTTGAACGCGGATGCGGTTGCGGTCGCGTTTGACGTAAGCAAAAAGACTTTTCGCACGGAAATTTTTGAGGACTACAAATCCACGCGCAAGGAGATGCCTGACGCTTTAAGAGAACAGCTTGGCCTGCTGGTGGAAGGCTTGGAGGCGTTCAGTATCCCGATTTACACGAAGGACAATTACGAGGCCGACGATGTAATCGGCACGATTGCGAAAAAAGCGTGTGCGCTCGGACACAAGACATTGATTTTGACAGGCGACCAAGACGCGTTCCAGCTGGTGGACAAAGACGGCTGCACAAAGGTAATCATCCCGTCAAAAGGCGAGCTGATTGAATACGATTGGAACAAGGTCCACGAAAAGCTGGGTGTTTACCCGGACCAAGTGGTGGATTACAAGGCGCTGCGCGGTGACACATCGGATTTTATACCGGGGATTAAAGGTATCGGCGAAAAAACGGCCGTGATGCTGTTGGACCGCTATTATACGCTGGACAAACTTTTGGCCGACTGCGAAAACATCCCGGAAAAAGCTGTGCGTGAACGGGTTTGCAACGGACGCGAGGACGCAAAGCAGAGCAAGGTGCTTGCGACCATCGTGACTGATGTTGATGTGGATTTTGATTTTGAAAAAACGCATATTGAGCTGCCTGATTTGGCAAAGGCGTCCGGGTTCTTGAAAAAGATGCAGTTTCACAGCTTCTTAAAAAATATAAATTCTATAATGAGCAGGTTTAACCGCGGGGTAAATGACGGGGCAAATGCAGGCGCGGCCGGTGCCGCCGCAACTGCTGCTGCGGTGAAATCAGACGGCGGGCAGCTGGGGCTTTTTATGCAGGAACAAAAAATGGATTACAAAGAGGTCACGGATGTCGGCNNCGGCGCGCTTGCAGGGCAGGAATTTATCGCGTTCAAGGTTGACGGGGAAACTGCCGCCGCGGCCTTTAATAACAATGTTTTGACCACAACGGTTGGCACGCTAAAAGATATTTTGGAAAACGATAAAATCAAAAAAACCACGCACGATGTCAAATCGCAGTACAACATTTTGCGAAAACACGGCATCACGCTGCGCGGTGTGGTGTTTGACACCGTGCTTGCAAGCTATATCAAAGACCCGTCGCGCAGACACGATTTGGATATTCAGGCGATGGATGCGGTTGATTGTTTTGTTAATAACACGGCCGACGAGGCTGCGGCGATTTTAAAACTCACCGATTACTGGCAAAAAAATCTTGAACCTGCCGAGTTAAAGCTGCTTGATGAAGTTGAGCTGCCGCTTTCAAAGGTGCTTGCGGATATGGAATACGTTGGCGTTTGCGTGGACAAAGAGTATTTGAAAGAGCTTACGGCGCTTATGGACAAAACGCTTTGCGTGCTGGAAAAAAAGATATACGACGCGGCAGGCGAAGCATTCAACATCAACTCGCCAAAACAGGTTGGCGAAATCCTGTTTGAAAAACTGGGACTAAAAAGCAAAAAACGGCGCGGCAAACAATCAACAAGCGCCGGGGTTTTGGAAGAGCTCGCGCACGAATACGAGATTGCGGATTTGATTTTGCAATACAGAAAATTTGCCAAACTGAAATCAACCTACACGCAGGCCCTGCCGGAGTTGATTGACCCTGCGGACGGCAGGATTCACACGTCATACAACCAGACCGTGACGACAACCGGCCGGCTCTCATCGTCTAATCCGAACCTGCAAAACATCCCNNCTCGAATACAGGGGGGTGAAGAAACTGCTTTCGACCTATGTCGAGGCGCTGCCCCAACTCATAAATCCGCGCACTGGCAAGATACACACTTCATACAATCAGGCTGTTACGGCGACGGGACGCCTGTCGTCGACCAATCCGAACCTGCAAAACATCCCCATCCGCACGGAAGAAGGCAGCAAAATCCGTCAGGCGTTCGTGCCGCAAGACAGAGAAAATTTTATTTTGTCGGCTGATTATTCGCAAATCGAGCTGCGGCTGCTCGCACATGTCTCGGGTGATAAGAATTTGCAAGAGGCGTTTTTATCGGGCGTTGATATCCACACGCTCACGGCGGCAAAGGTTTTTGAGGTTGCGGTCAGCGAGGTCACAAAAGAGATGCGCTACAGGGCAAAGGCCGTAAACTTTGGTATCATCTACGGTCAAAGCAAATACGGGCTTGCAAAGGCGCTCGGGATAAGCCATGACGACGCCCAGTTGTTCATTGGTAAATATTTCAAAACCTACCCGGGCGTAAAAACTTACATGGAAAACACCGTCAAACACGCGGAGCAAACGGGGTTTGTTGAAACAATCTTCGGGCGCAAACGGTATCTTGCGGATGAGCTGGGCAGCGCAAACGCGATGGTGCGCGAGTTTGCCAAACGCGCCGCAATAAACCAACCGATGCAAGGCACCGCAGCGGATTTAATAAAAATGGCGATGATTGATTTTGCCGGCAAAATCAAGGGGTTAAAATCCAAGATGATTATGCAGGTCCACGATGAAATTGTGGTAGAACTTGACAGAACAGAGCGCGATGTGGTACAAAAATTAATAAAGGAATCGATGGAGCTGGGCCAGCCGCTTTCGGTGCCGCTGGTGGTTGACATAAGTGTGGGCGAATCGTGGAAAGAAGGGTAAAAGTGGGAAGACTAATAACCGCAATAATTTCTGTTTTGCTGGCGCTGCCTTTGTGCGCGGCGGCCGCACCCGAGCCGAAAAACGTCGCTTTTGGCGAGTGCGGCAAGACTTTTGCGATGCCGGCGGAAAAACTTTTTTACCTCACGATTGCATCAGCTAACGCCAACCGGTTTAAGATAGACGAAATCCAATCCAAAAAAGCGTACGTCGTTTTTATCGCGGCGGACAAGGCGTTTTTGGCCGCAGTCTCAAGAATTGACAAAAACAATTCGTTTTTAAGAATTACACCTGCCGATAACTCGTACTATTTTGCGCCGGAAATCGTCCGAAATGTTTTCAAATACATAGAAATCAACGCGGCGCAAGAGTTGAAAACGCTTCCTCCACGAGGCTGAGCCTTGACCCGGACATTGTGGTTTCGCCCTGATTTAACCAGATAAGATACTCAATATTTCCCGCCGGGCCTTTGATTGACGAATACGTAAGCCCTGTAACGCTCCACCCTTGCGACTGCGCGCAATCAATGACGCGCTCAATCACTTGCGCGTGAACGGCTTTGTCGCGAACAACACCGCCTTTTTCAACGTGTTCTTTGCCGGCCTCAAACTGCGGCTTGATAAGCGCGATAATGTCATGCTGCGGCGCGAGAAGATTTTTAAAATTAGGCAAAACTTTTGTGAGCGAAATAAACGACAAATCACACACGAGCAAATCCGCGGGGGCAAATGTATTGGTTATCCCGCGGTCTGCGACCGGTCCGTAAATATCCTCCGGCGTGCAGGTTTTCAAGTTGGTGCGCTCGATTGTTTTCACGCGCGGGTCTGAGCGCAGTTTCCAGCTCAATTGGCCATAACCCACATCCACGGCGTAAACAAACTTTGCGCCGTTTTGCAACAGGCAGTCCGTGAACCCGCCGGTTGACGCGCCCGCATCCAAACAAACCCTGCCGGCCGGCGACAAAACTGAGCCGCCCTGCTCGCCACATTCCGGCGACCCGATACCCACAGCACCAAACACATCCAGCGCGCGCTGCAATTTAAACCCGCCGCGCGAAACGTATGGCATTGATTTTACTTCCACATCTTTTGC
>DBCX01000030.1 GCA_002293275.1 Cyanobacteria bacterium UBA947
ATAACCGCGGGTGTAATCGCGCTGCCGCTGGCGCTGGGGTTCGGCGTGGCAAGCGGGCTGGGCGCGGCGGCGGGTTTATACGGCGCGATAATTGTGTGCTTGTTTGCTACGATTTTTGGCGGGACACCGACCCAGATTTCGGGACCGACCGGGCCGATGACGGTTATTGCCGCGTCAATCGCGGCGGTTTATACGGATAATTTGGCGGTTGTGTTTGCGGTCATCGCGCTAAGCGGCCTTTTGCAGATAATTTACGGGCTGACCAAAATCGGCAGGTATATCCACCTTGTGCCAAACTCTGTTATATCGGGGTTTATGACAGGTATCGGGTGCATTGTAATAAAGCTTCAATTAGGCTCGTTCCCCGCTGCGCCGAGCGTAATCCTTGGCGCTCTGACATTGCTGATAGTATTTTTGACGCCGAAAAAAATTGAGCAGGCTGTACCGCCGTCGCTTTTGGCGCTGGTCGCAATCACGCTGGTGAGCGTATTTTTCCATTTTGATGTTGCGACGATTGGGACGATTCCGTGCGGGCTGCCGGGGATAAAGATTGCACCGATTGATTTTGGGGCGTTTTTGGCGATTTTGCCTGCGGCGTTCGGGCTGTCGCTGCTCGGGTCAATTGATTCGCTGCTGACATCGCTTGTTGCTGACAAAAAAACGGGCACTACGCATGATTCCAACCGTGAGCTTATCGGGCAGGGGCTGGGAAATATGTTTGCGGGTGTGTTTGGCGGTCTGGCGGGCGCGGGCGCGACAATGCGGACGATGGTGAACATTGAATCCGGCGGTACAACCCGGCTGTCAGGTGTGATTCATTCGTTAATGCTGCTTTTGATAATGCTTGTGTGCGCGCCGGCCGCGCAAGTAATACCGCTGTGTGTTCTGGCGGGGATTTTGATTAAAGTCGGGGTAGATATAATAGATTATGATTTTTTCAAAAACATCCGCGCTGCGTCAAAAACCGATGTGGCTGTGATGATGACGGTGCTCTTGCTGACGGTTTTTGTAAACCTGATTGCGGCGGTCGCGGCAGGGATTGCGCTGCATGTTGTGTTAAACAAAATCAAGCGGGCGTAAAAATCTTAAACCGCAAGGTCGCATTCTCTGTGTGCGCATTTTTTGCCGACGTAAAAGAACGCATAGCCAAAGGTCAACGGGCTGACCCTGCCGACAAACATAATTATAACAAGGGTGAGCTTGTTCCACAAGGACGAGCCGGCGATGGCATCGGCGTTCATGTGCAGCCCGGTGTTGCCAAGCGCCGTAACCGCTTCAAAACAAATATCTATAAATTGGCGCTCGCCGTTTATTATAGACAATACAAAAATTCCGGCCAGAAAAATAACCACATAAAGTATCGCAGACGCAACGGCTGTTGTCGCACGGTTAGTCGGGATTAGCCGGCCCATAAACGTTATTTTGTCCGGATGCCCGCGCAGGACACTTGTCATAACACCGATGATTGCAGACAGCGATGTTGTCCGCAGCCCGCCGCCTGTCCCGGAGGGCGACGCACCAATTATCATAATACACATCAGCACAACCAGCACCGGCGCGCGCAGCAAGCCAACATCCACCGTGTTAAACCCGGCCGATGTAGACGCTGACATTGTTTGGAAAAACGCGGTCAAAAGGTTCACGTCTTCAAGCCACATATAAACCGACGTGCCGATAAACAAAAGCAAAAACGTGATGACGAGTATTACTTTTGTGGTGAACGTTATTTCCTTGCTTTTGCCCGTTAATCTTCTGTAAACGTCAAGCGGCACAATAAACCCTATCGCACCGATATAACAAAGCGCGGAAATTACCGCCAAAACGGCTGTGTTGTCCTTAAATTGCGTCAGGCTGTCGGCATAAATGCTTATCCCGGCTGTCCCGAACGCCGAAATTGCGTGAAATATCGCGGACCACGCAGAGTTATCCAGTCCCAGATGTCTGAAATTAAAAAACAGCGCGGCCGCGCCAATGAATTCAATTATCGCGGAGTAAATTATTATATCAATTATAAATTCTTTGATATTAAATCCTTCGGGCATGGAAAACTCGGCCGAGAGCACCTGGAGCCTGTTTGAAGAAAGCTTGTCGCCGCGGGCAAGCAGGATAAACGATGTCAGTGTCATATAACCGATTGCGCCGATTTGTATCAAAACCAAAAGCACCAGCTGACCAAACCCGGTGTACAGATCCGGCATTGAGCCGGCAAAAAGACCTGTTGTGGTGAGTGCCGAGGTTACGTTAAGCAGGTTATCCATAAATTCCACGGGTGTCTTTTGCGCAAACGGCGTCATCACCAGCGCAAGCCCGACCACCAAATAGGTCAAAAACCCTAACGTCAGAGCCACAAATGGGGTTTTTAGATTTTTGCTTGTTTTATTCATCAATAAATTATATTGTCACAAAAAAAGCAGCTTGTCAAAATGAGCCGGCAGGTTTCATTTTTTCAGGTCAGCTGTACAAAACGGGCACTTGACTGCCTTGATGTCAATTGTTGACATGCAATACGGGCATTGTTTTGTTGCGGCATCCTGCGCTTTTTGGGCGCTGCGCTGCAATTTGTTCAGCATGGATATTACGACAAAAATTGACAATGCGATTATTATAAAACTTATGACTGTGTTGATAAACAAGCCGATGTTGATTGTGATTGCGCCTGCGGCCTGTGCTGCGGCAAGCGATGCGTATGGTGCGCCGTGGACGGCAGAGTCTTTTAGTAAAATATAAAGGTTGCTAAAATCCGTGTTGCCAAGCAGCGCGCCGACCGGCGGCATTATAATATCTTTGACAAACGAGTCAATCATTTTACCAAACGCTGCGCCAATTACCACACCGACGGCCAAATCAATCATATTACCTTTCAGGGCAAACTTTTGGAACTCTTTTACAAAATCTTTCATTGACATAATATCTCCTAATTTTTTCATAATTTTAACGCAGACCGGGCAAAAAAATAATAAACATTCGGGCAATTTTTCGGCGGCAAACTAATTGTTGCATTCCGCAGGGATTTATTTTATGATGGAGTTTACTCGGGAAGGAAAAGTTAATGAAAGTATTGAAGATTGTTATAGTCAATCTGTTGTTGGTTTTTATAATAGTGTTTGCGTTTGAACTGCACGCAAAAAATCCGCAGCATTTTTGGGAAATATCTGAGATTATAAAAAGGATGCAGATACCAAAACCCATTGCGTTTACAAATTTTACTGCCGGCTATTACCACACACCGGGCGAGGATTACAGAGATGTTTTGCCGGAAAATCCGTCTGGTGATATAATCCTTTTTGGCTGCTCGTATGTAGACGGGGCATATATTTGGAAAGACCACAAACCGTCAGGTGTACTGTCCAAATATACCAACAAAAATGTTTATACCTTCGGGGTGCCGGGCGAGGGTGTTGCTTCAATGTTTAAGGTTTTAATCAACCCAAAACTGTATGAGGACTACCCGCAGCCTGAATACGTTATATTCATAACCATGTTCAACCATTTGTACAGAACTTACCCTGATGATTTGCGCATGTGGGCCAAATATACAAACAAAGACAGGTTTTTGAGCAATTTCTACACCTACGTAACAAGGAAGATAAGTTTAACCTCAACCGAGCAGCACAATGAGCTGTATAAAGCGATGCTCAAGGAGTCCGACAAAATCATACAAGAACATTGGCCCGGTACAAAGCTGGTATTGCTTGTTTATCAAGATATAGAGACAGGGGAAGACTTGTATAACCACCCTGACAGGGGCGCTGCGGAGGACATGGCAAAATTTTTGGACCATGATAATTGGAAAGATATTGAAGACGCGGGGATAACAGTGGTTTACACAAAGGATTTGGTAGGTTCTATCGTGGGCAAGGAGCAATGGCAGTTTTTGGATGCGCAGCTGCAGGACTTTGGGGTGGGACATCCGTCCGGACACGCGTGGCAGCAGGTAATCCCCGCACTGGCAAAAAAGCTTAATATCTAGTTACGCACAAATTTAGGAGGAAAAATATATGAAAGTTACGAAAATTATGTCTGCGGCGCCTTTGGCCACATCTTTTAACACCGCTTTTACCGCACTTTCAAGACAAACGGCGCAGCCAAAGATGCACGGTTTGCAGGCCGACACTGTTAGTTTTGGCGCAAAAGCAAAAGATATTGTCAGCACAGAATATGTGGACATACCCTCCGGTCAAAAAGCGGGAAATATCACTACTGCCAAGACGGTGTATTTGCAGCCTCGGTCAAAAGCAAAAAATATTAACAGCGGCTTTGATGTATATGTGTGGCAAAATGCGACAGCGGGCAACATTATCAGCTCCAAGATTGCATCCGTAGATAAAGGAGGAACAGCCGGGAATATTGATTGTAGTCTTATTGCCCTCTACAAACCCAAAAAAGTGGGTGATTTAACAACCACCGGTGAGATTTGGGTTGATAGAGACACTGTTATATCAACTAATATTTATTTAAAAGCGCCAACAAGGGACTCCAAGCCGGATCAGGGGATAAGAATTTTTCTGGGCGAGCGCTCTTCGCTTNNTTCAAAAATATATCTTGAGGATCCTTTGAGTGAAATAGTTGTGGGCGCGGAGAAAAACGACAAAAACATTGTGGACAACGCGCTTAAAGATGTTAAATTTTTTGATATGGAAACCAAACGACCTGTGGAGCCGAGTTTTCGGATGACTGAGCCCAAATATGCAAGGATGAGCGCTGAAGATGCAACGGCGCTGGGAGAACAGCTTGCGAAAGCATTTTGGAAAAATGTAGTAGTTATAGATGTTTAAACTCTTAAAGAGGACTGAATTACATTAAAAAGCCCGCAACTGCGGGCTTNNCGAGACTCGAACTCGCGACCTCCTGCGTGACAGGCAGGCACTCTAACCAGCTGAGCTACGCCCCCGTATTAGTCAATTGTACAACGCTAAAAAAAAAAATGCAATAACTTATTGATACAGATGTGACAGTTTCTCGCACTGCTGCGGAATACAGCCCTCTTCAATAGAGGCGTACACACGGTAATCCATCACAGGGAAGCAATTATCAATACTTTCAATTTCCGCAAGCGCGCCGTCATCAATATTACCGGACTCAATCATATCGGCAATCTTTGCAAACCGCTCCACATGCCCGTTGAACCTGTCTGTCGCATAGTCCTTTGCCTGCCACGTTGTAATCAAGAACGGCCAATCTGACCCTTGCAGCAGCAAATTCTCACGCGCAAGCTGGTTTAATGCGCGGTGCAAAAGTTTGTCCTCCGGAATATCAGGATACCGGTCAACAATCTCGTTCATCCGCTTTTCGCAAGCGTGAATAATCGGCCACATCCACTCTGTCAAATGGTTGTTCCAAACGTAGAAATGCCCGCCGTTACCCCACGAGCTTTCAGGGATTTGGATAGCCTCTGTCGGCGGATACGCGCTTAAATACTCACCTGCCGTCATTCTTTCAACTTCAGGCGTGTATGTGTGGAATTTTTTGATAACCTGTTTGATAAACTCAACCCCTTCAAACCACCAGTGACCGAACAATTCCGTGTCAAACGAAACCATCACCAGACCCTCTTTGCCGGTCGCAATTTTGTAATCGTTCAACATGTGATAAATCATTGTCGTATAGTGGTCGGAGTTTTCGTTAATTTTATTCAGCGCCAGCACAGGATCGTAGAGCATTTTATCGCCCAAATCAGTTTTCGGTGAAGTAACTCTCCAATATTTCATCCCGGAATTTGCGTCTTTCATGTGGAACTCGCGGAACACGCCGTCACCCGGATAACCGTCAGCCGCAGACCACACCATATAACCCGCGCGCTCGTTTCTGCCCATAACCGCAACTTGTGCATCAGGCAGCCAGTACGCCGAGTATGTATCGTAGCCTGTTTTTTCGCGCTCGGGCAGCGGAATGTATTCAATGTTCCCGTAAATCCCAATTACGCGGCGGTTTCCGATGGAGTTTCCGCCTTCTATAACGTGGCTTTCGGTAAAGAAATATTCAATATCGTTGTTTTCAAGCGTAACCTCAATCGCCGGACGCCATTTTTTCTCGCCGTCTTTGCCGACATACTCGTAACCCGGTCTATACGCGCATTCAGGCAGCCACGCACCGCGCGCTTTCTTGCCGAACAAGCGTTTTGTCGTGTCAGAACCGATTTTAAACTGCGCATTCAAGTTGCTGTCTGTTGCCAGCAGCGGTGAAAACCCGTGTGTCGCACCGGATGTGGTGATTTCTATCAACCCCAATTCCTGAAACTTTTTGAACTGGGTGACCAAATTTTTGTTGTATTTGTTGATAAAACAATCTTTTATGTTGCTGTACCAGTCAAAATAGTACTTGGCAAGATATTTCAGGTGCTGCGAGTGCGGCACTTTTTCATCCGGATAGCGTTCCAAATCGCCTGCCACCTGCTCAATTCTTGAATCAATGTACTTTATGAACCCTTCTTGAAGATACTCGTCATTAAGCTGCTCGGCAAGTATCGGGATTATGCCGACGGTCAATTTTGCCTTGATACCTTCGTCGTAGAGCTCACCAATCGCGTTAAGCAGCGGAATGTAGACCTCAGCCATCGCATCGTACAGGTTTTCCTCGCCAAACGGCCACATACCTGCTTTTCGGTAGTAGGGAAGGTGGCTGTGTAACATAAATACGAATTGTCCGACTGACATTTTTCTCTCCTAGTTGACATAATAAGTATATTACAAAGTATTAAAAACATATAGTCCTTTTGGATTAATTCGCCCGGATAATTTACAAAACTTTACATTGACTGCGCTTGACCGTGCGGGTTTTTGTTGTACTATTGTAATTAAGACGACACTAATTAAGGAAATATCAATGGCAAACATTAAATCAGCAAAGAAACGTGTACTAACATCGGAAAAGAACCGTGTGCGCAACGTTGCGTGGAAATCTTCCATCAAAACGGCGGTAAAAAAGGTTCTTGAGCTTGCCGCGGCAAAAGATAACAAAACACTTGCACAAGCGATGTCAAAGGTTTACCAGCTTTGCGATAAGGCCGTGGGTAAGGGTATCTTGCACAAGAACACCGCCGCAAGAAAAAAATCCCGTTTGACTGTTGCAGTTAACAAACTCACCGCAAAATAATTATGAAAAAAAGGCATATTCTAGCTTTAATAGTCACTGCCGGACTGTTGTGGTTGATTTTTCACAAGTTGAGCTGGGTAGAGCTTGTTGCGACGTTCAAGGAGTTTAATCCCAAGTATATGCTGCTGATTTTGGGTTTGTACGTGGTTGGGTTGTACGTTCGCGGAGTCCGGTGGAAGGCGCTTTTGCTCAACGACCCAAAATACAGCCGGCTGCATCTGGCGGAGGGTTTTACCGTCGGCGGGATGCTAAACGCGTTTTTGCCTATGCGCGCGGGCGACGCGTACCGGGCGTATTACCTCGGGAACATCAAAAAAGAGAGCAAGTTGAAGGTTTTCGGCTCAATAATTTTGGAGCGGATTTTGGACGGGATTTATGTGTTTTTCATATTGCTTGCGGCAACGCTTTTGTACTGCAAACAGCCGTGGATACTGCATTTGGCCTACGGTATCGGT
This sequence comes from Cyanobacteria bacterium UBA947, assembly GCA_002293275.1. Lineage (GTDB taxonomy): Bacteria > Cyanobacteriota > Vampirovibrionia > Gastranaerophilales > Gastranaerophilaceae > UBA947. The sequence goes on from DBCX01000030.1 coordinate 7,548, forward strand.
GCGTTGTTTCTCGGTTCTTTGCTGGCCGCGTTTTTTGTGTACAAGTTCCGCGATGCCTTGCCGCTGCCGGAGTTTTTGACCCGGTTTATGGCGGGGTTTGAGGTCTTAGAGTGCAAAAGCTGCTTTTTGATCGCAAACCTTGCGAGCCTTACGGCCTGGGCGATTGAGTGCTGCGTTGCGTATTTGATAGTGAACAGTTTTGGGCTCGGTTTGGGGCTGGCGGCCGGATTGTTTGTGATAAGTTTTATCGCGTTTTCAAGCATGATACCTTCTATGTCTGTGTATTTGGGGCCGTATCAGGGCGCGTATATTCTGGCACTGGGGATTTTCGGCGTTGACAAGGCCGCAGCGCTTGCCGTTTCTGCCGTGCATCAGGCGATTTTGATGATTATGCTCACAGCCATCGGTGTTTGCTGCATATTAAAATTCAACATATCTTTAAAAGATTTAAAATAAATTCATGGTACAATAATCTAATGACAGATTACAGCAAGAGAAAAGCAAGTGATTTTAACAGGTGGCGCACATTTTTCCAGTTTTTGGTGTGCAAAATCGGCTATATGGTGCGGTTAAAACTCGTTTACCGGATAAAAGTTGAGGGGCGCGAAAACATCCCGAAGACAAACGATTATATCGTCTGCGCAAACCATCTTTCAACGCTTGATCCGCCGATGCTGGTCGGGGTTATGCCGCGCAGCATCGCGTTTATGGCGAAGAAAGAGTTGTTTGAGATACCTTTTTTGCGCTGGTGGCTTGATTGGCTGGGCGCGTTCGCCGTCAACAGGGAAAAACTCGGCTCATCCACGATAAAAACCGTTTACGAAATCAAAAAATCCGAATGGGTACTGGGCATCTTTCCGCAGGGGACCCGTCAGGAGCCGGGTGTGATAACCAATGTCACAAGCGGGTTTGCGGGGCTTGCAAAAGTGACAAAGTGCAATGTTTTGCCCGTCGGGATTCTCGGGACACAAGAGGCGCTGAAAATACCGTTCAGCGGTCAGATAACCGTCAAAATCGGCAAGATAATCCCGTTCAGCGATGATACTGCCGCTGTTGTAGACCAATGGGGGCGCGCAATAGAAGGGTTAACAGGGTTCACGTATGAGGGCTGCAATGAAAGAACGTAACTTCAACAGACGCTATCCTTACGAATACAATTTGGGTAGGACGCTTTTTTTCAGCGCTTTTGTTGCGATTGTTGTGCGTGCTTACATGGCGATTTTCTTTGACTACGAAATAACCGGCCGCGAGAACCTTACCGGCCGCAACCGCAAAAGCGACAAATTTATTTATACCGCAAACCACGTGTCGGAACTTGACCCGCCGTTTGTTGGGTTGGCGGTCGGCCGTCCGATTGCGTTTATGGCGAAGAAAGAATTGTTTGACAAAAGCGATAAGCGCAGCTGGTTGATTAAGCGGCTGGGTGCGTTCGCGGTTGACAGAACAAAGCCAGAAATCGCGACGTTCAAAACGGTGCGCGACATTTTGGCTACAAGCTGGTCGCTGGGTGTGTTCCCGCAGGGCGGCACGCGGCCGTACGGAAAATTGGACGGGCTAAAAAAAGGGTTCATCGTCATCGCCAAACACGCAAAGGCCGACATTATCCCCGTTGCGATAGCCAAGTTTTCCGGCTACCCGAAACTCAAACCGTTCACCCGCCAAAAAGTTGAGATTCATATCGGCAAACCTATTTCGTGGGAGCTGCCGGAGGACGAAATCCTTTCGCAATGGTGCGCGCAAATCGCCGGCCTGGCCGATTACGAACCGGCCTGCGAAAGTGTGGTTTAAATTATGCGGGCGTGGTTAAAAGCGATTGTTCTTCTGCCGTTCAATGTGCTTGTTGTAATCCCTGCGATTGTGCTGTATTTTACAGGTTATGTTTATTCGCCGCCGGCGATTTGGGCGGGGGTTTCGGGAATCTTGCTGCTGGCAGCGGGTTTGTCGCTTGCGGTTTGGACAATGTTTTTGTTCGCATTTGTTGGCAAAGGGACAGCCGCACCGTGGGATCCGCCCAAAAACCTTGTCGTAAAAGGCCCATACCGGCACGTCAGAAACCCGATGATAACCTCTGTTTTGACAATACTGCTGGCCGAAACCCTGCTGCTGACCTCGGTTGAAACCGGCGCGCTTTTTGTGTTATTTTTTTTGGTAAACTCAATCTACTTCCCGCTTTTTGAAGAAAAAGACCTTGAAAAAAGATTTGGTGAACCGTATCTTCTGTACAAAAAAAATGTTCCCCGCTGGGTTCCAAAACTCAACG
>DBCX01000021.1 GCA_002293275.1 Cyanobacteria bacterium UBA947
GAAAGAGGCATCGCTGAAATCCGGAAACAAATATACCGTGCACGGTATTTCACAGAAACTTGTACGCAATACAATGAAATACGACGAGCTTAAATTTTTAGTAGAAATCCTCGGCTACAAAATAAAATTTGAAAAAGATTAAAAAACCGCCGTTTAGGCGGTTTCTTTATGTGCTCATGCACTAAGACATCTTGGATTTGCTTGCCGTCAGTCAGCGCATTTGCGCCGGAACATTGATTGAATCATGTCCACAACATCAAACTTGCCGTACTTCAACGAGCTTGGATGCACGCCATACTGGCCTGTCAACCGCTGAATATCGCGTACCTTGCAAAACTCGTCCGATTCAAAGTTCAGACTTGTCATCTCCGCGTACTCAACCATTAATTCCTCGGTTTTTAAAACTCTTTTCATTAATACACTACTCCTCATTATTTGTGTATTATTATTTACGAGCCAAAACGCCATGACCTTTAAGTTTTTTGAACAAGTTGTTACAAAATTTAATACTTAAAATTATTGTTGCGGTAGAAAAAGTAGTTTATGGTGCGGATTGTACCGTCCTTGTTTTGCAGTTCTGCCCGGATTCTGTTTTCGCGCTGCATGTTGTGCGCGCTAAAAAACTCTTTTGTCAGAACACATTCTACCGCATAGGGGTTGCTGCCCGGGTCGTTCGGGTTACCGATAATGGCTTCGTTGTTGTTCAGGTAATAACACGGGCGATCAGCGTTGCGCAGTTTTTTGATTGATATTTTGCCGGCAGCATCCAAGGTGAACTCCGTGTCGTTTTTGCGCTCGTCCCATCGCAAAACATTCGTTGACTTCTGGTTGTTGTCAGTTGTTATGATAATGCTGTATTTGTCCAAATCTATTTTATCAATATTTTCCATCAGCCCAAAATCCAGATGGTATCCGTCAAAGTTCATCATCTGCCACACAAGAACTTCGGCACTGGTGTTTGCAAAAATTAAAATCCTGTCATTTTTGGTGTAATGTTTGCGGATAAAGTTTCTAATCCGGCACGGTACATCAAAGAAAACCTCGTCATCGTTGAGTTTGGCCGGTTCAACGGGCACTCTCGGAAACCCGCAGCACATGGCTGTCTCGCGGAGCTGGTGGATATTGTAACCTGCTTTCATATGCGTGACAACCCGCCTAAACGGTCTTGGCCACAGGCTTGTTGACACAAGCACCAGACAAAACATCGCAAAAACAACAACTATAAATTTGTATAGCGAGCAGAGGGTGTTTTTTTTGCAGTACGAATAAGCGATAACCGGCGCGCTTATTACGCAAAACGCCATTAAAAACCGTATGCTGTACATCATAAATTCAAGCTGGCACGACATGAACAAAATGTTTACCGGCAGCATCAGCGCGAACACACCTAAAATTACGGTCTGCCTGCGGCGGCGGAACCAAAGTGCGGCTATGCCCTTTACCCCCGCCCAAATCCAGCATGGCAGGTACAAAATAAATCCCAGAATCCCGAGCCCCATCAGCGGCTCCAATAAGCTTTGGTTCAAAGGTTTTGTGGTATAAAGTCCGTCGGTGACAAAATCCAGATGCAGCAGCGCCAAAAGATTTTCGCGCAGTGCAAGAAACTGCGGCTCAATCAGTTGACCCCAGCGAAATCCGGTGAAATCAAAAAACATAAACAGATATTTTATAAAATTCGCAGGGATTCCCGCAAGCCCGTGCCGGTTTTGGTGGACAACCAAAAACGCCTGCGAGCCTGCCGGGCTGCCATAGGCTATAACGTTCAAAATATAATTGTACGATGCAAAAATTACAAAATTCATCACACCAAAGCCGATGAATTTTAAAAGCGCTTTGTAGTTTTTATACCGGTGGCAAATTGCGAGCATCGCGAGCCCGACGGCCGGGATTGCCATAATTGCGGGCGTTTTTGTACCGATTGCAAGCGCGTATGCCAACGCTGCGAAGAATAATTCAACATTGTCACCGGACTTTGCCCCGCGCAAAAACAACACAATGCAGGCCAAAATAAGCCCCGCGATTATGATATCGGTTTCTGTGCCGGACATCCCGACGATGACAGCCGGGAACGACGATACGATAAATATTACCCAGAGCTTTTTGCGCAGGGCAAGCCGGACAAAACCGAGCAGCTTGAAAAGTGATACCATCGCCAAAATATATCCCGTGAACGATACGAACCCGAACCAAACAAGTTTTTTTGTGAATAGGATTATCCACGCGTAGATTATTTCGGAGTTTATCGGCATAACAAGGTTGCGGATATCAGCTACGACAAAATGGTTTAGGCTGCCGTTGTGCACCCAGGCGGCGCTGCGCATAATGTGGTAGGCGTTCGCATCAGCGTTTACCACCGGCATAAAGCTCATCAAAAATACCAGCACCCCGATGAGTACCACGTATCCGGCAAACAGCACGGCAAGATATTTATCCAATTTCAGCGCGTTGAAAAACCGGTTGAAAAATTTTTGGGCGGATGCCACATTTACCCCGTTTACCCCCGGCCGGCCGGATTTGTTCCAGAAAAATGCCGCCGCAGCGAGAATAACCGCGCCCAGCGCCAACACATTCCCCTGCGAAATCGCGCCAAACAAGGACAAGACTTCAAACGTCAGCACAAGGTTTGCAAACGCGATTAACAAAAAATATATAATATTATCTGTTTTGCGTTTCAGCGCGGCTGTCGCAAAGTATGCCGAGCCGAAAACCATTATAAAAGATATAAAAAATAGCAACATATTGTTACAAAGCCCTTGTATTCCGTTGTTTTTATGTTAACATAAAAATATGATGAATTTAAGACGACGTAGAATAAGGACTTGCAAAGGCTTGTTTTAGCTTATTTTCGTCTACGCGCAGCCGGTGGTAAAACCCCACACTCGCAGAAAAAGTAACAAAAAACAGGACTTTGTAAAGAAGTCCTGTTTTTTTTAGCAATAAAATTATTTATCGTATTTAAGACAATTAAGGAAAACAACACAAATGGCAATACCCGCAACAATAATATCACAGCTTGGCAGCTCCAGTTCGCTCATTCCCATCGCGTTAAAAGACGGGGTTGACACAACGAGCCTTATTTATCATTCATACAAAAAAGGCGGCAAGGAAGAAGGGATTGACAGAGCCGTAGATGAAATCGGGATGCAGGTTATATGGATTGCGGGGATTCCGATTTTCAAGAAAATATCAGATTGGACGGCTTACAAGATTGCCAAAATCAGCCCGAAAGTTGACACCAGACTGCTTTATGGCGACAACGGCGATTACATCAATTGGGCGCTTGAAAACGCCAAGGGCTCGGTTTCTAAAAAAACCACGGTAAAAGAGGCGCTTGAAGCCGTTGTGCAAAACCCAAAACTTACAAAAAATTTATTCGCGGGAAAAATTGCTGTATCGACTGCATTGACGCTTGCTGCGTGCGTTGGCTTGACGCAGGCAAAACAAAGATTAACAAAGAAAAATGTTGAAGATTCCGTAAAGAAACAAACGGCGGCAAAAACATTTTTGCGGCCTGATGTTCCGGGCGCGTTCAAGGGCGTGACTTTCACAGGGCTTGGCGCAAACATTGCAAAAGATATCGCGTTCAACCCTGTCCACAACACCTGGGTTATTGACGGCGGAATAACAACGCAGCGGCTCGCGCAATCAAGAAACAAGACCGAACTTGCCGAACACGCAATAAAAGAAGGTGTTTTCCTGTTTACAATTTACGGGCTCGGCGAGGTGCTCAAAAAAGCAATGAACAATTTTTCAAACAAAATTTTGGGTATCCCGATTAATATGGAAATCCAGGTGCTGCAATCAGATACGCTAAAAAACGGGATTGAGACGGCCGCTGACGATGTTTTGCAATACAGAAACGCTGCCGGTGTATCAGAAAAGTTTGAAAAAGGGTTGTTTGATTTTCTTGTAAAAAACCCTGACAACCTTGTTGTTGACGCGGCTAAAAACTCCGGGATTATCTCAACCGTTGAACATAACGGCAAAAAGGTTATAAATACGTCAAAATATATCGATGTGACGGAACTCAACACACTCGCGCACCACATCAAAAACTTTGCCGCCAAGGCCAACGCCTCAGGTGACACGGACAAATTTATTAAAAAAGCCAAGGCGCTCAAAGTCGGCTCAGTCTTGACAAACATTGCGATAGCGTGCACTATGCTGGGCTTTGTTGTGCCGAAACTTGTTTATAAATTCAGACAAGACAAGACGGGCACGTGTGATTTCCACGTGGCAAAAGATATTAAAGACCACATGAAAAACAAGAAAGCTCAGGGATAAATAAGTGGCTGCCCGCTAAAATCCGGCGATTCCCTGCGCTGCCGCAAACCCCGTTGACCAGCAGTTTTGCAGGTTGAACCCGCCGCAAAACCCGTCAATATCAAGCACTTCGCCGCAAAAGTAAACATTTGGCATCAGCTTGGATTGCATTGTGCGCGGGTCAATTTCGTTCAAATCCACACCGCCTGCGGTCACGACCTCACCGTCTTTCTCGCGCGCCTGCAACGGGCTCGCTCCGGCCTTGCCGTCGGCTAATGCCCTCGGCGCGCTCGCCGTGCCTGTCACCGTGATTTCAAACTCGCGGCACCTGCGCAAAATATCCCGGCGTACGTTTTCGTTTAACCCTGACCATTTTGTCTCGGCGTGTTCGCCTGCGATGTACGCGGCAAGCGATTTTGGCAGCGGTAAAATATTTTTTACGGCTTTGTCGGAGTTTTCAATTTGTGCCTCGCCTAACAAATCCAGAGTTATCGTGTAGGGAAAATTCTCGCGCGCGCGAAGTGACGAAATTTTATAAATCGCAGGGCCCGAGACGCCTTTGTGCGTGAACAGAACCTCATTTACCCCAACGCCAGCAAGCGATGAAAAGTCCTGCTCGGTGCGCAAGCCTGTCAGCGCCGGCCGCGGCTCGACGATTTTGTGTCCGGCCTGCCGCGCGAGCTTGAAACTTTTTCCGCCGGTGGCGATGATAACAGGGCATGTTTGCGGTAATTTAGTTATGTGTTTTTTAACGAATTTACATTTGCGCAGCGCCTTTAAAAACTTTTTGCGAACGTCTGAGGCATCGTCCGAGGTCGGGAAAATGCGCCCGTCGTCTTGCGTGTAGGTTCTAACGCCGATTTTTTCAAAAAACTCAACCGTGTCCGCGGTGGAAAACCGTGAAAAAACGGAATATAAAAACTTTTCGCCGCGCGGGTAGTTTGCGGCAAGGGCTTTGAAATCATACTCAGCGTGCGCAAGGTTGCACCGGCCGCCGCCGGTTGGCAAAAGGGTTTTAAGCGGTTCGTCCGTATCGTATAAAGTTACGTTAAAATCGTTTTGCAGGTGGTATGCGGCCATGCATCCTGCAGGGCCCGCGCCGATTATGGCGATTTGGTTTGCGGCGTCGCTTTTGAACGGATTTTGGTCCGCAAAATATGATTTTTGTTTTTCCCGCCTTCTGCCGTTACAGCCTCTGTCGCCGCCCATTTAGATTATCACCCCCGCGTGCCGTAGAGCAGGATTATCTCGGGGTTTGCGAGTTCTTCGTGCAGGTCGGACATGGTTTTTTGCAGCTTCGGGTGCAAGGTATCGGGTATCAGCTCCAAAAGCGGCACGAGCGCAAAGGCTCTCTGGTGCATCTTGTTGTGCGGGACGGTCAAGGTGTCGGTATCAATAACCTCTTTCCCGTAGAGCAGGATGTCAATATCAATTGTGCGGTCCTGATAGTCGCCGGATTTACTTTTTCTGCCAAGCTGGCGCTCGATTCGCTGGCATTGTTCAAGCAGGTGTTGCGGCGGAAGTGTTGTTTTTGCTTCAACCACGGCGTTGACAAACCAGTTTTCAGAGTTCATCTCAACGGGCTCGGACTCGTAGAACGCTGATGTGCGCACGATTGTAACCCCGTCGGTACCGCCCAGCAGCGATGTTGCCTGCTGAATATAACCTACCCTGTCCTCCAAGTTGGAGCCTAAACTCAAATAAACGATTGCCATAACTTAATTTTAGCAGTTTTTTCGGGGGTTGTCAATTTGTGGTAGAATGGTCTTATGTTCATGTTTATTTATCAGGTAATTTCTTCGCTGCTGTTTTACGCCTTGCTGCCGGTTTATTATTTGGTGCGGGTAATTAATCGCAAATACCTGTACGGCTGGACAGAGAAGCTCGGATTTTTCAAGGCGCCGAGGTTCAAAGGCAAGGTCATAATGCTCCACGGGGTGTCGGTCGGGGAGGTTATTGCGCTGGAAAACCTTATCAAAAAGATTAAAACGGAGTTTCCGTATTACAATATTGTTGTGACAACGGGCACAAAGACAGGTCAAGAGATTGCGAAGAAAAAGTTCGGCGAGTTTGCGTATGTGACGTATTTTCCGTTTGATGCGGGCGGCAGCGTATTTAGATGGCTTAACGAAATCCGGCCGGATGTGGTGCTTATCGCTGAAACCGAGATTTGGCCGGCGTTTGTGCACCAGTGCTTCATCCGCAAAATCCCGGTTTACCTGATTAACGGGCGGATTTCGGACTCAACGTATAAAATTTACCGGTTTATGACACCGTTCTTTAAACAAATTTTCAAATTTTATGCGGGGGTTTTGGCGCAGAGCAAGGAAGATTGCAAGAAATTCATCAAAATCGGTGCGAAAAACGCGAAAGTTATGGGGAATCTGAAGTTTGATATTAAAAAACCGGAGTCCGAGTTCAAATCGGAGCATCGCATTATTATCGCAGGCAGCACGCACAAGGGTGAGGACGAGATTATCTTGGGCGCGTTCAAAAAATTGAAAAAGAAGTTTCCGGATATCAAGCTGTTGCTTGCGCCGCGGCATATAACGCGTGTTGATGCAGTGCGCAAACTCGCGCCGGAGGCCGGTTTGCGCTCGCAAGATGCAAACTTTACACAACATGACATAATCATTCTGGACACGTTAGGTGAGCTGGCCAAAGCGTATGTTACATGCGCGTTCGCGTTTATAGGCGGGAGTTTTAACAAGACAGGCGGTCACAACCCGCTGGAATGCATAGTTTTTGGCAAACCGGTTGTATCCGGGCCGTCGGTGCATAATTTCCGCGATATTTACGCAATACTTGGCCGGACAAGTGCGGGCAAGGTGGTGCATTGGCCGCATGAGTTGGAGGCTTATATGGAAAAACTGCTCGGGGACAGGGAGTTTTACCGGCAGGCGTGTAAGGATTGCAAGACGGTTTTTGACGCGCAGCAGGGCGCGGTGGATGTTGTGGTCAATTTGCTGCGCGGTTGATTTTTATAATATCCAGCGAAAGTGCTATGTACACGGCGTGTGGCATGCTGACGGCGTCAAGTTTTGAGATGATTTTCCCTGATATTTTTTTCAGGTCTTGCGCTGTGAGTCCAAATGTGGCGTAGATGTCTTTGTTTGTGTAGCCGTTGGCAATTGCGACAAGGATTGTCTGTTCGTATTCCGTTAGTTCGTTTGTCATAACAAAGCCTCCTTGTAGTAATAACGCCTTAATATGATTATATTGTAAGGCAATAACTATTTTTTGTCAATAGTCGTATAATCATCATATGAAGAGAACTATACGCGAAGAATTAAAGATGCTGCTTGCAAGCCGCGCAATAACTGTTAAAAAAATGGCTGAAATGCTAACCGAGAAAAGAGGTAAATATCTTAGCACAAGTACGCTTTCGTCACAAATAAACCGCCGCCTAATCAAATTTGAAGAAGTGCGCGAGATAGCGGATTTGCTCGGTTACAAAATAGAATTCAAAGACATAAGTTAATGATTTGACATGCCGCTAATATCCTTGATACAATAGGCTTGGATATGTATATTAAACAGTTGGAAATAGACAATTTTAAATCATTCGCCCACAAGAGCGAAATACCCTTGCTGCAAGGGTTTACGACTGTTTCCGGCCCCAACGGCTCAGGCAAAAGCAACATAATTGACAGTATCCTCTTTGCTCTTGGCCTTGCAAACGCCGGAGAGCTGCGTGCCGAGAACCTTTCGCACTTTATATCCACCTACAACAACCGTA
>DBCX01000004.1 GCA_002293275.1 Cyanobacteria bacterium UBA947
ATCTTCTTCACCCAATCCGGCTGTGAATACTCCAATCGCTACGAGTTTTTGTGGAAAGCCTATGAAAACAATCCGACAAAAAATATAGTCAATTAAGGGAATTTTCAAAAAAACGACCTGTGTTATAATTTAGCTATAAAGGAGGTTATTATGTTAGAACTTTACGTTTCTGAGGTTTGTCCGTATTGTCACAAGGTTGAAAAATACCTGAGCGATAACAATATTGAGTATACAGAGCGCGATATTGCCGGGCAGGAGAATATGGAAAAACTTTTGCAGCTTGGCGGCAAAATGCAGGTCCCGTTCTTTCATGATACCGAAAAAAACGTCACAATGTACGAGTCAGATGACATAGTTAAATATGTGAAGGAGAACTATGCCGCTTAATCTTTCCGTTAACAGCGCAGATTTTAGCGAGTGCACCGCACACGGTGCGTGTACGATTTCGCCGAACGTTTCTTCGCTGCAAGAGGCGATGATTATTTTACTGCGGCAGGTTTCGTTTTATCTGCTTAAACTCGAGGGTTTCGGTATAAAGCACGATGATATTGAGTCGGAGATTATAAAACAGGTGGCGTCGATTGATTTGCTCGGTGAATATCCGGCTGCGCAGACGCTGGGTGTTTTTTCAAAATTCTACATAATGTTTGCCAACCTGAAAAATCTGTACAAGGAAAAATGTATTGACCACAATGTTCCGTGCGCCGAAATAAAAAACAAGATTGTTTTGACGGCGGATTCGGGCGTGAGCTCTATAATCTCTCAGGGTGAAAAAGCGTTTAAAGAAAAATATAAAAAACTTTCCGAAAACCAGCGCGAGCTCGTAGAGATACTTTTTGGCGTGATGAAAGGTGTGTCCAACAATATAATAACGTATAAGGATTTGGGCAGAGTCTACGAACCTGCGACCAACACGGTTTTGGATGCGTTTGAACTTTTGAACGACATTAAAATCCCTGCCGCCAAAATAACGGACAAGTTGAACGAGCTTGTCGGGATTAATGTTGAGCTGGTGAAATTTATTTATGCGGCGGAGACAGAGCTTTACGGGCAGGTGGAAAAAGTTGATGTTGAGCTTTCGTCGCGGCCGGGGCACGCTATAATGGTGTCGGGTTCAAGCTTGAAGGATTTGTATTCCGTGTTGGAGATGACAAAAAATAAGGATATTGATGTTTATTCAAACGGGAACCTGCTTATTGCGCACAGCTACCCGAACCTGCGCAGCTACCCGAATTTCCGCGGGCATTTTGGTGCGGGGATTGACGGTTCAATTATGGATTTGGCGACTTTTCCGGGCTCGATTTTACTCACAAAAAACCAGTCCAGAAGCGTGGAATATCTTTACCGCGGCAGACTTTTTACAACCGATGATGTTGCGACAAAAGGCGTTTCAAAAATTAACAGTGATGATATGTCGGAGCTTTTGGAAAGCGCGATGAAAACCGGCGGATTCAAGACCGGCCGGACAAAAGGCACTGTTTCAATCGGGTTTGATTACGACAAATTGGATAAGGATTTGGATTCAATTGCGAAAAAATTCAAGAACAAAACTTATAAAAAACTTATTATGGTCGGGTTTGCGGGCGACACGCAAAAACAGGCGCAGTATTTTGAAAAACTTTTTTCAAAACTGCCTGATGATGTGTTTTTGATAAGCATGTCCTACGAAGCTGATTGCGGCAACACGCTGACGCTGAACCCCGGCCGCAGCTACTCGCTTGTTTACAGCATTATGAGCAAAATTTTTGACAAGCTGCCTGTCGCGCCGGAAGATGTTTCGGTATTTTTGTCAAGGTGTGATGTCAGGTCGTTGTCTAATATAATAAATTTTAAAAACCGCGGTTTTAATGTGTTTTTGTCAAACTGTTCGCCGCGCGTGATTAACCCTGCGACGTTGAAAGCGTTTCGCAAAATTTTCAAAATCCGTGAAACATCCACACCAAAAAAAGATTTGGCGATTATTAGCGAAGATTAAATGCGGCTTGCGCGTTGCGCGGCAGCCTCAATTTGCCCTTCTGTTTACCCATTTAGTAGCGGTAGTGAGCGAACGCTTTGTTAGCTTCGGCCATTTTGTGGGTATCTTCACGTTTTTTGCAGGCTGAGCCTGTACCGTTTGACGCGTCTATCAACTCGGCGGATAACTTGTCAATAAAAGATTTACCGCCGCGTTTTTTCGCCGCCTCAATAAGCCATGAAGATGACAGTGCAAAGCCTCTGTCGGGTTTAACTTCTATTGGCACCTGGTATGTTGAACCGCCGATACGGCGTGCTTTTACTTCAAGAAGCGGTGTTGCGTTTTTGAGCGCTTTGCCGAAAACTTCCATCGGTTTTTCTTTTGTACGTTCGCCGATTTTTGTCATTGTTGAGTAGACAATTTTTTCAGCGAGTGACTTTTTGCCGCGCCGCATAACACGGTTGATAAATTTTGAAACTTCAACGCTGCTATAAATAGGGTCTGCCAACGGAATACGTTTAGGCGGTTTACTTCTTCTGCTCATTACTTACCTCCATCCTTTGGTCTTTTCGCGCCGTATTTAGAGCGGCTTTTTGAGCGTTTTGCAACGCCGGCTGTATCAAGTGTCCCGCGAACAATGTGGTAACGAACCCCCGGTAAATCTTTAACCCGGCCGCCTCTTATAAGAACAACACTGTGCTCTTGAAGGTTGTGACCGATACCCGGGATGTATGAAGAAACCTCAAACCCGTTAGTCAAGCGGACTCTGGCAACTTTTCTAAGCGCTGAGTTCGGTTTTTTAGGTGTGGTTGTGTAAACTCTTGTGCAAACCCCGCGGCGTTGTGGGCAATCCATAAGGGCCGGAGATTTTGTTTTGTAGACAAGCTTTTTGCGCTCTTGGCGTACAAGCTGGTTAATTGTCGGCATTTTGTTTTTCCTTTCGTCATTACGTCTAAGCGGGACTTCAACCCGCAACTCCCGAACGGGAGGACCAGTGCTATGACATTATTAAATTACAAACAAAAACCGATGTCAAGAATATTTTTTAGCCAAAACATTTGTGTTTACGGATTGAGAACACATCTTTGAGCAGGCGGCGCGAGGCTATCCCCAAATCTTCCCAGTTAAAATTGCGGTCAGGCTGGCCAAACCGTGACAAATGCCGTTTGCCGTCAACGCGTTTAACTCTAATCTTGAATTTTTTTAAAATTCCGTCAAAATCTTCTGATTCAATCAGAGGTGTCAATTCTGTTTTGAGTTTGTCAAAGCGGACTTTTGATTTTTTTGCGGAGTAAATATCACCTTTGAATTTTCCTGCGTTTAGCTTGTTTTGTTTAATCAAATTTTCAATACGGTCTACGTGTTTAAACGGTACTTTCCCTTGTCTGTCGGCTTGAATTTCCGTAACGCGGTTCCCTTTAAGCTCAACACGTACAAGAGGTTCACCTTTTTCTACATATACAAACGCATCACCGGTTTTTGAATTTACGGACCAATCCGGGCGCGAGAATGTTTTTAGTTCGTCCTTAATCATACCAAACATTTCAGGATTTTTGTGTGTGGACGGGAATTTTATCCATCCGGACGGTGATTCGTTAAATATATCTATTATTGGTGCTATTCGCATGCTCATATCCGTCTAAAACCGTGTAAAAATAAAAATTGCCTTTTACTTTGAAATTTTTAACCTGCGCTCCTGACCATCGCCGATACTTTCGCCTTTGAGGTTGTATTGTTCAACAAGCTCGTGCTGAAGCTTGCGAATATGGTTGTTCTGGGGGTTAAGCTCAATTTCCGGCGCGCCTGAGTTGATTTTTTCAATGGCGTCTTTGACTTCATCAAGTGCGCGTTCTGTGTCGTCGCAATATCCCAAAACAGGCTCCGCATCAAGCTGCAGGGCCTCTTTCAGCACCTTTTGCAGCTGCGCCATTGAATTTGTTTTGACAAAGAAGACTTGCAGCCGGTAGTCGTTTGCGGTGCTGAGGATTTTTGCGCCGCCTTTGGCAAAGTTTTTGTGCGCGATAACGATGTCCGCATCGTCTATGTTGCGGGTGATTTCAACGTTCAGGTCAAGACGCTCGATAATTTTTTCAACAATGGAGCGCGAGACCGCGTACAGATAAATCTTTTTAAATTTCTTCATTTCTTCCACGTATTTTTGGCGTGAGAAGCTGAATTTCAGGCTGTCTGTGGCATCGGGCAGAATTTTGCTCTCAAGCTTGTTTATTTCGTGGGTGATTGTTTGGGCGGGAGTTTCGGGTTCGGGCGTGTCATAAATTTTGTCAACCTTGCGGATTTCAGGACGGATTGGCCAGCCGCGCAGTATGTAATCAACGGCCTCGGCGGCGTTTTTGTAGACAGCGAGCGTGCTGCGGTCAAGAATTTCTATCACGATATCAAATGTGGGTTGTTTTTCGCGTTCCAGCACGGTTTTTTGCGATGCGCGGCGCTTTGCCTCATCATCGCCCAGCGTGACGGATTGAACCCCGCCGACAAGGTCGGATAGGGTCGGGTTTTTGATTAAGTTTTCAAGGCAGTTTCCGTGCGCGGTTGCGATAAGCATGACCCCGCGTTCCGCGATGGTGCGCGCGGCGTGGGCTTCGGCCTCGGTACCGATTTCGTCAACAACAATGACCTCAGGGGTGTGGTTCTCAACGGCCTCAATCATAATATCTTTTTGGTATTCAGGCTGGCGAACCTGCATCCGGCGCGCGTGGCCGATGGCAGGGTGCGGGTTGTCGCCGTCACCTGCGATTTCGTTTGAGGTGTCAACGATAACAACGCGTTTGCCAAGGTCGTCGGCTACAAGGCGGGAGATTTCGCGCAGTTTTGTTGTTTTCCCCACACCCGGACGGCCGAGAAACAGTATACTTTTGCCAAGCGAGCAGATATCTTTTATGCAGGCGATTGTACCGGTTACGACGCGGCCGATACGGCAAGTCAGACCGATAACCTTGTCCTGACGGTTGCGGATTGCGCTTATGCGGTGCAGGGTTCCTGCGATACCCGAGCGGTTGTCCTTTGTAAACTCAGGGATTTTACCGGTCGTGTAGGTCAAATCCTCATCGGTTATAAAATCGCAGTCCAGATATTCAATCCGGCCGCCGGCATGGCGGATTTCGGGCGTGCGGCCAAGGTCAAGAACAATCTCTATCGCATCTGTCATTTTGTCACATGTAATGTGGCGGCGTACTTTTTCGGGTAAAACCGATGCCAGCTTATCCAAATCATTTTGAAACTGAATATTGCTCATCTCAATAGGAGTGTACCATATTTTTGTGCTATAATCAATTTGTAAACAATTAAAAAGAGTGGGAGCAAATGAAAGGCAAAGCATTCAAATTCGGAAACGACATATCAACAGACCACATCGCGCCGGGACGCTTGTTCCACCTGCGATCCAACCTGCCCGAGTTTGCAAAGCATGTGCTGGAAGACGCTGATCCTGAATTCGCCTCAAAAATGACGCCGGGCGACTTTGTGGTTGCGGGCAAGAACTTTGGGCTCGGCTCCTCGCGCGAGCATGCCCCGCAAATTATAAAGATTGCCGGCGTGGGTGCCGTGATTGCGAAATCTTTTGCGCGAATTTTCTACCGCAACGCCATAAACATCGGGCTTTTGGCTATTGAGGCCGACACCGACAATATAAACGCGGGCGATGAGCTGGAACTGGATATTGAAAAGGGTAAATTAACTGATTTAACTAACGGATCAGTTATCCCGATTGCGCCGCTGCCGCCTGTGATGGTGAAGATGCTTGAAGACGGCGGACTGGTTGAACATATCAAAAAACACGGCAGTTTTAAACTAACATGATATATTATTAAAGGAGAGAAAAATGAAAAAATCGGTTAAGGACCTGGGCGATGTCGCCGGCAAAAGAGCGCTTGTGCGTGTGGATATTAACGTTCCGCTTGACGGGCAGACTGTGACGGACGACACACGTATCCAGGCGATTGTTCCGACGGTGCGGTTTTTGCAGGAAAAAGGCGCAAAAGTCATACTTATGGCGCACCTTGGCAGACCAAAAGGCGAGTGGAACCCTGAGTTTACGCTTGCACCGGTTGCTAAAAAACTCTCTGAGGTGCTCGGCGAGGATGTTTTGTTTGTGTCAAAACCCGTGGGTGACGGTGCGGACGCGCAATTGGCCGATCTAAAAGAAGGCAAAGTCGCGCTGCTTGAAAATATCCGCTACTACAAGGCGGAAGAGGCAAAAGACGACGATATGACGTTCGCAAATGAGCTGGCAAAACTGGGTGATTTCTACGTGAACGACGCGTTTGGCGCGGCGCACAGAAACCACACATCAACCGCGAAGCTTGCAAAGGTCTTGAAACCGGCAGTTTCCGGCTTGTTGATGGAGAAAGAACTTGTGTCGCTCGGAGCTGCACTTGACAACCCGCAAAGACCGTTCACGGCGATTGTCGGCGGTGCGAAGGTTTCGTCAAAAATCGGCGTGCTTGAAAACCTTATTGACAAGGTTGACAATCTTATCATCGGCGGCGGCATGGCGTNNGGCGGCAAAATCGGCAACTCAATTTGCGAGGACGACCAGATGGATACGGCAAAAGCCATTGAGGCAAAGGCTGCGGCAAAAGGCGTTAAACTGATTATGGCATCTGATGTGCTTGTAACGGATGATTTTTCCGGTAACGGCACCAACAAAGTCGTTGCGGTGGACGAAATCCCCGACGGGTTTGAGGGTGTTGATGCAGGGCCCAAGACGCAGGCAGCGTTCGCGGATGTGTTGAAAAATTCCAAAACAATCCTGATGAACGGCCCTGTGGGCGCGTTCGAGAACCCTGCGTTTGCNNAGCGTTTGAGAACCCTGTGTTCGCGGAAGGTACCAAGGCAGTGCTTGCGGCGATTGTTGATGCGACAAAAACCGGCGCGATTTCTGTAATCGGCGGCGGTGACTCGGTTGCGGCGGCGAAAAAATACTTCAAATCTGAAGACTTTACGCACGTTTCAACAGGCGGCGGTGCATCGTTGGAGTTCATTGAGGGCAAAATCCTGCCGGGTGTTGCCGCTCTTGACGAAAAGTAAATAGGGGCAAGTTGTCCCGTGAAAGGCAGCATGGCAGCTAAACGAATACTTGTGACCGGCGGAGCCGGGTTTATAGGTTCACATCTTTGCGAAACTTTGGCGGCGCAG
>DBCX01000033.1:0-7357 GCA_002293275.1 Cyanobacteria bacterium UBA947
GAGGAGGAATAGAAATATTGATTGGGCACCCCCAAAAACAAAAATCCATGTTATAATATAGTTGGAAATAGGAGGCCGAATTATGAAAAAGATTATTTTACTGGCTGTTTTGGCTGTTTGTGCAGGCCAATGCGCCTTCGCGGTTGAAGAAATTTGCGAAAAACCGTTCTTCGGAAAAAATAAATGCAGACCGATAGACCCGCAATCACAAGAGATGACCCTCGGTATCGTCCAACGCGAAATTAAAGCAGGGCTTACAATGGATGAGGTTGCATCAGCTCTTGGCTCGCCAAACATTGTTACAAAAGACGTTAACGGCAAAGATACTTGGATTTATGACAAGGTGTCGCGCGTGACTTCCTACGGTGGCAGCGGCTCCGGCGGCACAATTATTCTTGCCGGCTACAACAAGAGTAAAGAAAATTACCAGACACAACAAAAAACGCTCACTGTCGTTATTAAGTTTGACCAATTTAACAAGGTTGAAACTCTTAACTATCACATGAGCAAGTTTTAGGAGACAAAAAATGAAAAGATTTTTAACAATCATGGCACTATGCCTGACGGCATTTTGTTTTGTGAACCCTGCCATCGGTGAAGAAATTATCAAAACCCAGCTGGAAAAACGGGTGTATCAGACAAGAACATTTGACACCTCAAACAAAGCCNNCCGCAAGACAAAGCGATGGTTATGAAAGCCATGCTAAACGTCTTGCAAGACGAAGGATTCATCGTCAACAACGCAAACCCGCTCCTTGGCTTTATCTCCGGCATCAAAGAGTTTGACGTCAACGACAAAACAATTGACGTTAAAAAAGAATTTGGCCAAGGCAGCGCAAAAGTCAGATGGTCCGGGATCACCGTCGCCGCGATTGAAAGCACCGCAAACATCAGCGAATACGGACACCAAACAAAAGTCCGCATAAACTTTAAACGCAAACTGCTGAACGTCTACGGCAATGCGCAGTCAATACACGAAATTGACGATCAGCAATATTATCAAGACTTTTTTGCAAAAGTAGATAAGGCAATGTTCTTGCAGAAACAAAAAATATGAAGAAATTTATTGTTTTGTTATTAATGTTGTGCAGCCTCCCCGCCGGCGCACGTGAGGCCAAGCAGCCAAAAACGCAGCTGGAAATCCGCGAGGTGCAAACGCGCGTTGTGCAAACGCCCGACACAAATCTTGTCTTCAAAGCCGCTATCCACACCTTGCAGGACAACGGGTTTATTATAGAATTTGTTGAAGATGAAATCGGATACATCCGTGCAAAAAAAGATTTCAAAGACAAAATCCGCGACAAAAAACGCGTGGCACTTTATTCATCCATGCTTGCGCTGCAAACTGCCAACACCGTTTTGACCTACGGACTGGCATCGCATACTCTGGTTGATCCGGCGATGCGGCTTTCCAACGAGCTTGCGCCAAAGACCGTCATTGTTGACAGCAATGTCAATGTTGAACCCTACGGCAGCAAAGCCACAAAAGTCCGGTTCACAATAGTTATGAAAGTGCTGGAAAATGCCGACGGCTACTCGTACATAAAATCGGCACCACGCAAAGTTATCCGCGTGCGTGACCCAAAAGTTTACCAAGAGTTTTTCAACCAACTGGATAAAAATATTTTTATAGAAAATATATAAATCCGGCGGGCACTATTTTCTGAAATTTGTTAACCGCCCGAATTTGATATTTTCCAATTCACCCTCTTGAAACTCGCCGCCGTTTTTTGCAAAGATTTCAAGCGCGTCATCACGGTACAATATACCCTCTCGCGAAACATCCGCGTTGTAGATTTTTTTGTAATACTTTTCATACCAGGCGTAAACTGTACCGGCATCGTTACAATATTGCGGCAAAACTCCGCCGCCTTCCGCATAAAACAGCGACAATTTATCGCACGTGTAAATTTCCTGTTTACCGTTTTTTAGCAGGTCTCTGATATCTGCCGCCCGGAAAAATTCAAAGGTGTTAACCCACAGAAAATTATACAAAATCAAAAACAAAACGCCCGTACCCAGCACGGTTTTTAAAATTTTGACAAAAACATTTTTGTCATCACCGGCCGCCAAGCATCCGAGCAGCATAACTATCACCGCAGCAAAAATTGTCAAAAGCGAGTATTTGTAAAACGGCTCATGCAGCCAGTATCGCAGACTTTCAACCGGGAATGTCGGCCCCGCCAAAACAAGCAGAAAATAATACAACATCATCCCAAAAATCAACGCCCACCCCAAAAGCACCGGTTTAACGGTTTTTTTGAACACTGCAACAAGCACCGACAATGCAAAAATCGTACCAAAAAACGGCAGATTTTGTTTGATAACAATCTGCCAGTACACCTTACAAAAATCCGGAAAAATATTCACAACCGTTTCAAAAGAATCCGCGTGCCGCCAGCTGACCTCATGCCAAAATCCCGGGCACGCCACCATTATAATAAATCCCAGCAAAAGACACCCGATCGGTGCACCGATATTTATTAAAACTTCTTTTGACAACAGCTTGTCAATAACGGTTCTAAAATTTTCCCTCATCAATTGCGTCAGCAAAAACACCCCAAAAATTAAACACAACGCAACCATTGTTGTGAAATTTGCAGTCTGGGTAGAGTTGCCGGCGCAAAGCGCAAGCGCGCAGTTAAAATAAAGATACTTTCTGTCAGGTATCTTACCGTTCAAAAAGTGGTGAGCAAAAACCGCCCAAAATCCCAAAAAGAACGCATACGTCAAAATATATCCGTACAAGGCCGAGTACATCCCCAAAAAATTGTCACCCATAACGTAATAACAGCAGGTTATCAAAACGATGAACGCAAAAACCAAAACTGCCGGCCGCAGATAATTTTTCGGCATAAAAAATGTCATCGCAAAAGAATACAAAACCAAAATCACCCCGCGCGCTATATTTCCCCACGGGTTAATAAAATCCTGCGGATTAATCCCGAAAAGATTTGGCAGCCACATCCCAAAAAGTCTTGCAAAAAAATGCGGGATATATTTTCCGTTTTCCTCATGAAAAAACGTGTACGGCGCAATCACAGCCGGCAGCTCATCATAATCCCTGAAACAATAGTCCTGAAAAACAAAGACTACATAGGCAATCATCCCGAACGCGATAATAAAACTTATACCATTTTGCCTCAAAAACCTGACCATGCAACAATTTTACCATGGTTGACTTTTTTAGGCAAATTGCGATATACTTGGATAATGAGGCTGTTAATACTTATTCCGACATACAACGAGGCCGCGAATATTTCAAAGCTGGTTGATGAGATTTTTAAAATTGTTCCAAAAACTTCGGTTCTTGTAATTGATGATTCTTCCCCTGACGGGACAGCAGATATTGTTGAATCACTCAAAAAAAAATACCCGCAGCTGTTCTTGTTGAAACGCGCGGAAAAAAACGGGCTCGGAACAGCCTACATTGAAGGTTTCAAATGGGGATTCGCCAAAGATTTTGACATGTTTTTGGAGATGGATGCAGATTTTCAGCACAACCCCGAATACATTTCGCAGCTTGCCAACCTTGGCCAAAAGTACGACGTTGTAATAGGTTCCAGATACACAGACGGCGGCGGGGTGAAAAATTTTGGGCTGCTGCGCCGGATTTTATCAAGACTCGGTTCAATTTATCTTGACCTGGTGCTGCAAACAAATATAAAAGATATGACCGGCGGTTTCAACCTCTACCGGCGTGAGGCGCTGGAAAAAATAAACCTTGATACAATAACTTCAAAAGGCTACCTGTTCCAGGCCGAGATGAAATACAAGGCGCAAAAAAGCGGCTGTTCCATCGTAGAGTCACCGATAATTTTTATCAACAGGCGCGAGGGTAAATCAAAAATAACCACAGCCATAATGCTTGAGGCACTCACAAAGGTTTGGTGTATAAGATGATTATGCTGATTTATCCGCCGACAGGCGAGCTATACCAAAGAGGCGAGGATCGCTGCCAAATCAATGTTTCCAAGTCAACCGCCAACACAATCCGCGCCTGCAACGACCTTGGATATATAAGCGCAACTTTAAACCCCCGCCACAAAGTGTTTTTGAAAGATTATCAAGGCGAAAAACTGACCGTTGAGGATTTGCTCGGGGATGTTAAAGCGCAAAATCCGGATTTCATTTTTATCAGCACAACAAACGGCAGCATTTTCAGGGATTTGGAAATAATTAAAAAAATCAAATCGGTTAAAAGCGATGTCATAGTTTTGCTCAAAGGCTCTTTGTTTTTCAACCTTGAAGCTGACGCCCTGAACAAAATGGCAGAAAATCTTGACGGACTGGACAACGCGGATTATTTGATTTTTGGCGAATCCGAGTTTATTGTGGCGCCGCTTTTAAACGCTCATTTTAACGGCGGATTGGAAAATATTCAAGGTATTGCCTGCAAAAAAAATGGCAAATGGACACCAAACCCTGTCACAAGCTGGTGCGAGGATGTTGATTCGCTGCCGTTTCCGGACAGGTACAAAATGAACAACGCGCTCTACATCAACCCCGAGACCGACGAGCCGATGGCAACAATTACAACCTCACGCGGCTGTCCGTTCTCTTGCATCTATTGTCTGTCACCAAAAATTTCCGGTAAAAAAAATCGCAAAAGAAGTCCCGAAAATATTTTCCAAGAGCTTCAAGACTGTGTTCAAAACCACAATATAACAAATTTTTTCTTCCGCTCGGACACATTCACCACGGACAAAAATCAGGTGCTTGAGCTTTGCCGGCTGATTAACGAGTCGGGCCTAAAAATCAACTGGGTTGCGACTTCAAGGGTGGACACCATTAACGAAGAAATGCTCAAAGAAATGAAACGCGCCGGCTGCTCAATGCTTGCCATCGGGTTTGAATCCGGAAGTGACGAGTCGCTTAAAAAGATGAAAAAAAATATAACCGCGGAACAAAATCTTCAAGCTGCAAAATTATGCAAAAGCGCCGGGATAAAAATTTTCGGCTATTATCTAATGGGGCTGCCCTGGGAAACAAAGCAGCACCTGAAAGAAACCGAAGACCTGATTTTTAAAACAGATGCCGATTTTATTGAAGTTTCAATAATTGTGCCGTACAAGCACACGGAATTGTACGATATGACAATCGGCAAGCTGCACGATGAGAATGTGCTTTTGGGCAAAGACTCTTACAAAGACCCGCAGGTCGGTACAGAGTTTGTATCGCACAAAGAGCTTGACCGGTTCAGAAAAGAAATTTTGCGCAAATATTATCTGCGCCCGTCCTACATCTTTAAAACCCTGACGCAAAAAGGCCTGAAGCCCTCAACCTTGCTGCATTATATAAAGTACGGACTTAAGATGCTAAAAAATACTATTATGTAGTCTGAATTATTAATCAACTGTTTAATTACAAAAAAAAACAATTTTAATTATGATTTTTTTAGTTATTGATTAAGAGGATTTACATTATGAGAGCTAAAAAAATTATTAATTGTTCGTTACTGGCGGCGTTTTTGGTGTCCAATTTTAATATTGCTGACGCAGCAGATTATACCGTGCCGGATAGCGGGTCGTTTGCGAATGCGTTAGTAATAACAAACTCAAGATCAGTGGGCGATCCGGCTTATACAATAGACATCAAAGGTAATATAACCGGCGGCGGCACATTTACCAAGGCTGTTATAATAACAGGGATAGAGACAAACCCTTCAATGACCGGCTGGATGAATTTTACCGGCGGTACCGCGATAACCAATGAAATAAATAATCTGACAATACAAAATAATAATGCCAGCTGGGGCGGTGCATTTCAAAACAACACGACTTTAAATGTCAACAACTGCGTACTTACAGGCAACACAACTACCCGCGACGGCGGTGCGATTCACAATGCGGGCGGTATTTTAAACATGACCAACACCACTGTCTCAAATAATACCTCCAGAGCGCTTGCCGGGGGGCTTAATAATACTGTCGGCGGTATAGCAACAATAACAGGGGGTACATTCAGAGAAAACCGTGCCGACAGCGGCGGTACTCCGTATTATAACTCCGGCGGCGCGATCAACAATGACGGTACCTCCACGGTAAATATCAACGGTACTTCGTTTATTGATAACTATGCTCTGGAACAAGGCGGTGCAATCATCAACAACGGTACTTTAAAAATTGAAAACGGCGCAACGTTCACCGGCAACTCTGCCAGAACTCACGGCGGCGCTATTGTTAACGGCTCGGGTACCAACGCTGTCACAATAAGCGATACGACATTTACAAGCAATGCTGCCGGCACCGGAGCCAACGGCGGCGCGATTTATACCAACGGTAGCACAAACGTAACCATAACGGGTTCTACCTTCGGGACTTCCGCAACCGACGGCAATACGGCCAACAGCGGCGGCGCGATTTATAACATCAACGGCAACATAAATATTAACGGCGGTACTTCGTTTACCGGTAACAAAGCCAACGGCAGCAACCCTTTGGGCGGGGCGATTTACAGCACGGGTAACAGTATGATAAATATTGATGGCGGCGTGTTTGACGCGAATACTGCTACCGGCAGCGGCGGCGCGATTTACAGCGGCGGCAACATGGATATTACCGGCGGAACTTTGTTTACAAATAATACAACCGGTGGCAACGGCGGCGCAATTAATAGCACCGGTAGCAAAATCTTAAACTTAACAGACGTTAAGTTCGGAACCGGTGCAAATGACGGCAACACAGCAAACGCCGGCGGGGCACTTTTCAACCAGAGTACGACAAATATCAACAGCGGAACGTCGTTCAACGGGAACAGCGCAACCGGCGGCGGCGGCGCGATTTACAACCTGGGCCCTTTAACTATTAATGACGGTGCATCGTTCACCGGTAATAATGCCAGCATGGGCGGGGCGATTTCCAACATTAACATTTTAAATATCAGGGGCGGCACCTTTAAAAACAACACAGCAACAACAATGGGCGGCGCGATTAGCAACTCTCTGGGGAGTATAAATCTTGATACGACAAACGCGAATATAATATTTGAAGGCAACAAAGCTGCAGGTGCGAACAATGATATCTATATGGCATCAGGCACGACTAACATCCTCGGCGATGACAGCCATATCTTGAGTATGGACGGAGGGTTTAACGGCACCGGTACAATAACTAAAACCGGCGGGAATCTTCTTTTTAAAAGCGGAGCGATAAACTCAAACTACAAAGGCCTATTTAACCAGACCGGCGGTGAGACAANNGGCACAACAACAATAGAATACGGCGCTTCCATGTTTGGCGGCGGACGGGCAAACAACAGAGTTTCAACCAGTACTCTAAACGTAACGGCCGATACAATAAATTATGGCGTATCGCTTGGTAATGCGGGGATTTTAAACCATTACAACAAATCCACC
>DBCX01000033.1:7373-8827 GCA_002293275.1 Cyanobacteria bacterium UBA947
GACAAAGCGCCGGATGTGGCCGGCCCGATGAACTTTAACCTCAGCGGCAAAATTGACAACGGCCAGACAAACACACTTGCAATCAATAACGCAAACGTCGGACTTGGCGCAACGGATTTCACCGGCAGTACAATTTATGAATTCAACAACGACACACTTGATATGACAAGAGATAACGCAATCGCAACGACCACATTTGACCACATGAAATCTACAAATACCAATCTGTCTTTTGACATAAGCGCAAACCCGAACAACCCCGGCGGGCTCGTTATTTCAGACAAACTTGTTATTAACAACCCCGAAGGCGAGATTGAGTTCGGGATTGGGATAATGAGGGTTCTTGACGACAAGGACAACGGTCTGACTGACATTGCGGTAACAGATGTTTTGACCGGCGCAAAATTTAAAGAAGGCAGCACGGGCAAACTTGCGACCACTGCGTACGAATACGATATAAGCGTAGATGACGGCGGAAGCGGGCTCAAATTTGACGCGGTGAGCGCCTCATCTAATATGTCGCTAAATAACATGAACATATACGAGGGCACGCGCGGGTTTAACTTCTCGTTCTTTGAGGAAGGCCAAACATACGAAATCGGCGCATCGCTTGACCTGATGGCGGCAGGTAATTTTGCCGTCACAGGATATGACGGCGATCCGACACACTCAATTATCACGGGCGGCGGAACTAAATCAATGTTTAAAATGACAAATGATACGGACTTTTCGCTGGTAAATCTCACAATACAGGATACTAAAGGCGTAAGCGGCGCGGCGCTGAGTATGAGCAATGCGGCGGCAATTGCAAACATTTCTAATGTAATTTTCCAAAATAATAAAGCAGACATTTACGGCGGTGCGATTTATTTGAATAAAGGCACTCTAAATTTAACCGATACTGTTTTTACGGGTAATGAAACAGGTAACGACGGCGGCGCGATTTATAACGAAGCCGGTACTTTGACCTTGAATAATGCAAATTTTACGGAAAACAAGGCAATGGGCAGCGATGGCGACGGCGGTGCGATTCTTAATAACGGCAGTTTAATCGTTAACGGCGGTGTTTTTGAAGGAAATGAAGCGGGGCTTTACGGCGGTGCAATTTTTAATGCAAACAGTTTAACCATAAACGGCGACACCTTGTTCGACAGCAATTCTGCCCAAAAAGGCGGCGGTGCGATTATGAGTGTGGGCGGTGCCGTGACATTCGACACAACAGCCGGAGATATAATATTCCAGGGCAACACTGCCAACGGCGAGGCCAATGATATTTACAGCAACTCTTTGATAACAATACAAGGCGATGAAAATTATATGATATCAATGGATGGCGGTTTCAGAAACGACGGTGAAATGGCAGGAGTTCCGGGCCCCAACGCAATAGTTAAAACCGGCAGCACACTTGTGTTCCAGCCCGGTGCGGATAACTCATACTACACCGGTACATTCAA
>DBCX01000029.1 GCA_002293275.1 Cyanobacteria bacterium UBA947
GCGAGGGCTGCCCTGAAATCTTCAACACAACAATATATTTGATACCGTTCCAAAAACGCGATTTTGGGTGCGCGTACCTGCCGAAAAGCTCTGAGGTCAGCAAAAAATTGCTCGACAAAAATCTTGAAGATGCAACCGGTTTGGATGCAAAAGAGCAGGTAAAAATGTTCATCACGCTGGCGCAGCTTGCAGGGCATCCGGTGATTTATGATGTGCTGCCGCAGACAGGCAGGTTCTCAAAATCGGTGCTGGCAAACCCTTCTATTGCGCGCTGGTACGATATCCCCGAGCTGAACCGTATCTACCGCAACGAGCTTGAAACCGCCGCGGAAAAACTCTACCTTGAATACGACTGCGAGGATGTTGATTTGGTCAAAGACATTTATGCGCAGGGCAGCGAGGGTGATTTGAGTACGCATTTTCAAGAGATTTTTGACCGGCTTGAATCGGCTATGTGTGATGTCCGGAATAAATATTCAAACCGGATGCTTGAAAAAGCCTCGCAGGAAAAACTTGCCAAGCGCGTGCGTGAGACGGTGCGGCGGCTTAACGAGTCAACGCCTAAAACCGAGGACGATATAATAAACCAGGTTGATATTATTCAAGAACTTATCAAGGAGGGTCTGTGGTCTGCGCCTGGCGGTGCGTGGTGCTCGGCGGGTGTGCCGGTTTACGACAAGATGAGCCAGTGCGGAAGCTATCCGATGTTCAAACACTACGACCACAATGGCGAAGACGTCACGCATTTCGCAAACCTTGATTGCCAAACGCCGTATTATATGGCGTTTTTGGAGAACGGCGGCATAAACAAACCGGTTGTCAATTATTTTGTGGAATATCTTAAAGAGCTGCAAAAAGAGTATAATTTTGACGGTTACCGCGTTGACCATATTGACCATGTTGTTGATGCCGTATCGGAAAAAGACGGCAAACCGATAAGTTACCGCGCGCCGCGCGCTGTGATTGCGCAGCTGAACAAGGCGCTGCATTCGCAAACACCCTATTTTGCGCTGCTGGCCGAGTATATGCTTTGGGATGATTTGCTGAAAGAATACCACCAGGATATGGATTTTGATGCACTTTGGGGTAACGATATTGTTTCGCAGTTTGAAAAAACTCCCGAAAAAATTATTGAAGACAACCAGCATCTGGCGGCTTACAACAGCGATAAAAAAAGTCCGCTTACTATCTTGAAAACTTATAACAACCAAGATGGCGAGTTTAGAAGCATCGACCAATATCCCGGACAATTGAGCGAACAAGGCGCGTTGTACAAATGGTTCAAATACAAAACCCTGCCGGGCGGCAAATTTGCGCAGCGGCCGGTGATGTATATTGACGGCGACGAAAGTTTCACCCAGCGCGGGATTGAACACGTCATTGGCGAAGAGGTTTCTATGAAGCGCGAGGACAACCGTGAATTCTATGCCAAATTTGATGCGCTTGACAGGTTTGTAAAATCGCAGGATGTGATTACAGGCGGCGAGGCACAAATTATTGTGTGTGAGGAGGACGGGTTCTGTGCGTGGCTTGTTTCAAAAGAACCGGCCAAGCAGGCGTTCCTGATGGTTTCTAATTACAAATATCCGACCGAAAAATTAAAGGTTGATGATGAGTGGGAAATAATCACGGGCGAGCCTGTGTACGAAAAAAGCATCCATCTGCCGGGCGACTATGAGGTGAAAAGCGAGTATGTGTTTGACGGCAAGGATTACACGCCGGAAGACGCCGTGCTGCCTGACAAATTTGAACAGCTTGATGCAGGTGATTTTAGGATATACGAACTTCGCAGGATTTTATGAGAATAAAGATCGCAATAATTTGTTTGGTTTTACTAATTTGTCCGTGCGTTTTTGGTGCGGCAGCGGGAAGTGAAACGTCATCTGCCGATACAGCGGAGCAGGTGTTGCCTTTGACTGACGCGCAATTGGCCGCGCAGCAGACAATCCAAAAAGAAATCAACGCTGCCGGGGTAAAGATTTTGAACGCCAACAAAATTGATAAGCGTGTGATATTTGTTTACAACGAATCCGAGAAAAAATCGCTCTTGAGCGCAAAAAATAACCTGACCAAAAGACAGGTTGTTTTGTACGGGTGTGATTACAAATTTATAGAAAACGCGGATGAGATGGCGGCATTTGTTGCGCGCGAAATCGCTGTTGCCGTAAGGTCGTACGATGGGTTGGTTAACGGTGCTTTGTCAAGCGTGCAGATGACAGCGGCGCCAAAAAAATACGAGCTGGTCGCAGACAAAATCGCCGTGGATTATATGGTCAAGGCAGGATATCACCCGGCAGGGCTTATCACGTTCATAAACAAATCCTGCCCGCAGCGACGGTTTGAGCGCTTTGCGCGCAGCAATCTGGCGTCCACACGGCTTGCCGCAGTGTATGAATATATTTGTGCAAAATACCCGTACTACCTTGAAAACAACCCATATTCAAAAACGGATGCCTGGCAGAATTTTTTGTTGAACTCAGGTGGTGAACGCGAGCAGCTGGAAAAAAAACCGGCGGATAAACCTTCCGCGCACCTGAAATATAATTATGAAAGTTATGTCAAGGTTCCGATTGAGCTGTCTGTCACCGAAAATATCAACTCAGAACAGGAAATTATTGAAGGGCAGCAGGTTGTGTTCAAGGTCTGCCGGGATGTGCGATACAGAAACAAAACGGTTGTGAGCGCCGGCGAGCTTGTACCTGCGCGGGTGGAAACAATTATCACGAGCGGAATGAACGGGATTCCGGCGAGCTTTATTTTGGGCGATTTTAAGTTTGCCAATGTGCCGGCAGGTAAGATTTCAGACACCTACGAGGTAAGAGGGCATGACCGGAGTCTGTGGGTTTTTCCGCTAAAATGGGCGCTGACACCGATTCCGCCGACAGGTTCTGCGACGAATTTTATAAAAGGCGGGCATGCAAAGCTCAAAACGGCCGATACCATCAGGATTTATTATCATCCGGGTTGGATATAAAGGGAATGCTCCGGGCCGGACTTGAACCGGCACAAGGGGTTAACCTTATTGGATTTTAAGTCCAACGTGTCTACCATTCCACCACCGGAGCAGGTTATTCAATTCTCAAACTTGGCTTGCATGTCATAAGCAAAGCTTAGTCCGCTTCGCTCGGCGCGCACTTGATGCGCAATCTTTATTTTAGTTTAAATATCAAGTCCTGTCAATATTTGCAGAGATGCGGCATTTTTTAGCAGCGGGTAATCGTTGAGATTATGGTTTTTTAAGAAGTCAAGCGCCGCCGTGCGTGCAAGTTCAAGCGTCGGCGCATCGCGCACAATATCTGAGATAATCAAATCCGGAAGCCCGCTCTGGCGCGTACCTAAAAACTCGCCCGGTCCGCGCAGCTGTAAATCCTTTTGTGCGATGACAAACCCGTCGTTTGTCTGAGTCATAATGTTAAGCCGCTCGCGGGTTTCAATGTTGCGCGTGTTTGAGTGCAGCACGCAATAGGACTGCAAATCGCTCCTGCCGACCCTGCCGCGCAGCTGGTGAAGCTGCGAAAGCCCGAAACGTTCCGCATTTTCAATCAACATAACCGTGGCGTTCGGCACATCAACCCCGACCTCAACAACCGTTGTTGAAACGAGAATATCGTACCTGCCCGCCTTAAAATCCGCCATAACGGTGTCTTTCTCGTCGTTTTTTAGTTTGCCGTGCAGCAGCCCGATTTTTCGGTGCGGAAAAACTTCCTCGCGGAGCCGTTCAGCCTCAATTGTCGCGGCTTTTGCGCTCAAAGTTTCGCTCTCGTCAATCAGGGGGTAAACAATATAAGCCTGCCGACCGGATTCAATTTCTCGCTCAATAAGTTCGTAGACGACTTTGTGCGAGCTCGTCAGTGACGTTTTAATCGGGAGCCGGCCTTTTGGCAGCTCGTCAATAATTGTCAAATCAAGGTCGCCGTGAACAGTCAGCGCAAGCGTGCGCGGTATGGGTGTTGCGGTCATCGTGAGCATCTGCGGGTTTTGGGATTTCTTTTTTAAAATATTGCGCTGCTTGACACCGAACCGGTGCTGCTCATCAACAACAATTGCGCCGAGGTTGGCAAACTCAAGCCCGTCTTGAATCAGCGCGTGCGTGCCGACAGCTATGTGCGTCTGGCCGTTGCGCAAATTCGTTTCAAAATGGTCACGCACTTTTTTACCGTGGCTGCCGAGAAAAAGCCCGACATTCAACCCGAGCGGCGTCAGCCACCCAACCAAATTGTTGTAATGCTGCTGCGCAAGGATTTCGGTCGGCGCCATCAACGCGCTTTGATACCCGTTATCAACGCCCGCAAGCAGCATAATCGTCGCCACAACGGTTTTGCCGCTGCCGACATCACCTTGCAAAAGCCGCCCCATCGGGGTTTCAGAATTCAAGTCGTTCAGGATTTCGCTAATCGCGTGTTGTTGCGCGCCGGTCAATTCAAACGGCAGGTTGTCAATAAATTTTTTAACCAGCCCTCCGGCCTTGATTTTGAGCGCGGCTGCGGTTTTTGCATCCTGCCGCAGGCGCAAAAGTTTCATCTGCACGATAAAAAGTTCCTCAAAAATAAGAGAAAACCGTGCTCGCCCAAGCAGCTCCACAGATGACGGAAAATGTATCTGCTCAACGGCCGCCGCTTTGTCCAGCAGCCCGTGTTCTTTGCGCAGATATTCGGGCATAACGTTTGCAATATCTTTTTTGTAAAGTTCAAGCGCATTAAAAATCGCGCTGCGCAGGGTTTTGACGCTCAAATTCTCGCAAACCGAATACAACGGTACAATCCGGCCGGCGTGCAGCGTCTCGGCGTTGAAAATTGAATACGACGGTTTGTCAAACGTGAGTTTTTTGGTGAAATTATTCATCTTAACCGTGCCGGAAACCATTATAGCAGCGTTTTTCGGGAACTGCGCCTTAACGCGTTCAAGCAAATATTTGTTCCCCTTGCCGTGGAAAAAACTCAACTCCAAACTGCCGCTATCGTCTGCCACAACAACTTTTACAACGGCAAGCCCTTTTTTTGAGTTGAACGTGGAAACACTTTTTATGTGGCCGAAAACGGTTGTGGTTTTGCCTTCAACCAGTTTTTTAATCCGGGTGCGCGACGAGTAATCAATATGTTTTCGCGGGAAATATGTCAGCAAATCGTGGCAGGTAAAAATCCCGAGCTTGTTGAATTTGTACGCGGCTTTCGGGCCGACACCTTTTATATATGCAATGTCTGACATAATACCGCGCGCGGCCTCAGGTGGTGCGGCGTCGGCCTTCAAGGTTTTGACAAGACGCTCAATTGTGCGCCGCCGGTCGTTTAGCCCGTCAAACGGGTATTGCTCAAACGCTTCAATAAGCATTTTCCAGCGCGGGTTTTTATCGGGTTTGTATTT
Source organism: Cyanobacteria bacterium UBA947 (assembly GCA_002293275.1). Lineage (GTDB taxonomy): Bacteria > Cyanobacteriota > Vampirovibrionia > Gastranaerophilales > Gastranaerophilaceae > UBA947. The sequence goes on from DBCX01000029.1 coordinate 5,362, forward strand.
TTTTTTGGCCTCGTCTTTCATGAACGCGGAAAATGTTTGCGTTTTGCCGCGGATGTCAATGTAGCGGTGCTTGACCTCAACCTCAATCGCTTTTTTTAACTGCTCGTCCATGACTTAATTATACCATTGAGCAAGCGCAGCCGCAATGAGATTGGCGGTAAAGTCCCAGTTCGCGCGCAATCCGGTTTGTGTTAAGAAACCCGTTATTTTTTTTAAAATCCATCGGTAAAAACCCTTCCATCTGAGCGCCGATTCGCGCAACCTGCTCAAAACTTTTGTGCGGGCTTATTGTGATTGTGGTGGTGAAATTTTTGATGCCGAGCTCGCGCGCCTTTTGCGCTGCCTTGCCAAGCCGCAGCTTAAAACACTTATCGCAGCGCCTGCCGCGCTCGGGCTCGTTTTCCAGCCCGGCGGTCCAATCGCCCCAATCGTCGTGGTCTTCAACCACATCCGGGAACAGTTTTCGCATCGCATCCAGCCGCTGCGCGTAATCGCCTTTGATGTTCGGGTTGTAAAAATACACGGTCAAATCCCAATCGTGCTGCAAAAACTCAATCGGCCATGCCGCGCAAATCCCGCAGCACGCGTGCAAAAGCAGCCGCGGCTTGGTTTGCGCATCGTCATTTTTTTCCATTTTTAAAGACCCATTTTTTGAACTCGGGATACGGTTTTATACCCATAATATAGTCGCTGCCAACCATCGTAACAGGCGTCCCGACAAGTCCCTTCCCAAACGCTTCGTCAAGTTCTTGCTGCAATCTGTTTTCTGTCTGGCGGCTGTTTGCGTCGGTTTTTAATTTTTCAACATCAAACCCGGCAATCTCTGCTAGGTTAAGGATTTGCTCTTGCGTTTCCGGCCTGTATTGGAACAAAATATCGTTCATCCCCCAAAGGTTACTTTGATTTTCGGCCGCAATCGCGTAACGTGCGGCAAGGCAAGAGCCGGTGTGGAACGGCTTTTGCAGGTACTCGTTGCAATCCATATCAAGCGGCATATTGTGGTGCACAACCTGAATCTCTCTAAAATCGTGCGCCAGTTTGTGTATCATAATATTGTGCGCGTAGCACATCGGGCATTTGTAGTCGGAATAAACATGCACGACAAGTGTCGGGTTTTCGCTGCCGAGCAGGTTTCCGGAAACCTTGTATTTGTTCAATTTAGCCTTTGCAAATTCTTTAATCATCCGCGCGTGGTTCACCTGCGGCGCCAAAACCATGCTCAATGTGGTGTAAGTCAGCACTGCCGCTGCGCAAACAACCGCCGCGGCAAACGCGATTTTGTATTGCTTTACCGCATCAATAAAATCAAAAATACTGTTTCTAAACGCCTTCACAAACCCGTCGCCAATCGCGAACAAACCGCCTTTTCCCGTGTCAACCGCGAGCAGCGCAACGGCAAGGTTCAACAGATAAGTCACAAGACACAGCGCGCAAAGTTTTTTCAACTCAAAAACGCTTATAAATAAAAGCCCGATTGAAAGCACAAACGATGTGATTCCAAGCGCCGCGATGTAATCAAGAGGGTTCTTGAAAACCTTGAACACACCGAATTTCAACCTATCCACAAACAACATAAACAGCATAACCGAGTACAAAAACAAACCCCACAGCGCAAGCGGTACCCCCAAAAACTGTGAATGCGTGGTTTTTGCAACACCGTCGCAATCAATAACGTTGTTCACCGAGCAGAAACTGGCCAGCGCATACGGGTTAAAATTTGCGTCATAATAAATCCACGCAAGCTTTAACGTTGTCACCAACCCCAAAAAAGTTATGAATAAGATTGCAATCCGCCGTTTGTCCATGTTAAAATTATATTATGGGGAGAATTTTTTTACAAGGTGTCGGGGTAGACGATTTAAATTTTGAGCAGGCGCTTGATTTTGCCAAGTGCGGGCAGGTTGTGACGGTTAATCCCGAGATGATCAGCTATGCCGGCACAAACCCGGAGTTTGCAAAAATCTTGCGTGAGGCACAGCTTGTAATCCCGGACGGTATCGGGGTTGAACTGGGGTTGAAGATTTTGGGGCACAATGTTAAGCGGATTGCGGGGATTGAGTTTGCGCGCGAGCTGCTGGACCGATGCAAAACTGCTGCGCTTGTCGGCGGCGCACCGGGGGTTGTGGACAAAATACCCGGCAGCAATATCATCTGCCGCCACGACGGGTACTTCACCGACGCCGCAGAGATTATAGAAGAATTAAAACAAAAACAGCCAGAACTTTTGCTTGTTGCGCTCGGTTCGCCAAAGCAGGAAGAATTTATTTACAGCCTGAAACAAATTTTGCCGAACACGCTTATGGTTGGTGTCGGCGGCAGTTTTGATGTTTGGGCGGGCAACGTCAAGCGCGCACCCGTGTTTATGCAAAAGCTGTGTCTTGAATGGCTGTGGCGTACCGCAAGAGAACCAAAACGGCTCAAACGGATTTTTCCCGCGCTGCCGCTGTTTTTGTTAAAAGTTATAGTAGAGAGAGGATAATTATGGAAAACTTGAAAAAATTGGCAAAACAAACACGCCGTAATATTATAAAAATGGTTTACGGCGCGCAATCGGGGCATATCGGCGGCGCGATGTCAGCTGCTGATATTTTGACCGTTTTGTACCACAAGGTGATGACAAAAGACGACCGGTTCGTGCTTTCAAAAGGACACGCCAGCGCGGCGTTGTACTCGGTGCTCTCGCAGCGCGGATATTTTCCGGAATCCGAGTTGATGACGTTTCGCAAACTCGGCTCAAGACTGCAAGGCCACCCGGCGCTTATTTGTCCGGGAGTTCACGTTGCAACCGGCTCGCTCGGGCAAGGCTTGTCTATCGCCTGCGGTATCGCGATGGCACTGAAACTTGATAAAAAACAATCAAAAGTTTTTGTGCTTTTGGGCGACGGCGAGCTGCAGGAAGGCAGTGTTTGGGAAGGCTTTATGCACGGCAGCCACAGGGGGCTGGACAACATAATTGCAATCGTTGACCGCAACAATCTGCAAATTGACGGCTGTACGGAAAACGTTAAAGCAATCGGCGCGCTCACTGACAAAATTAAGGCGTTCGGCTGGGATGTGCAGGAAATTGACGGGCATGACCTGGATTCAATCTATAGCGCGCTTGAAACCGCTAAAAAATCCAAAGGTCCCGCAGCGATTATCGCGAACACAATCAAAGGCAAAGGTGTGAGCTTTATGGAAAACAACGCCGGATGGCACGGTACGGCGCCAAAAACCGAGGAGTGCGAATGCGCGTTAAAAGAGCTGGATTAGGGTTTACGCTTGTTGAAGTCGTCGTCGCGCTCGTTGTCGCTTCGCTTATCGCAGGCGCAACGGTCGCCATTACCAAAAACAAGATGGAAAACGCGGTTGCATATTACTATTACGCCGTATATACCACGCTGCAAGCGGCAGTAGATGAGCTTATGCGTGACAACACAAAGCTTTCGGACGATATTTGTCCGCAGCTTGCCGACAAATTGAACACTATTAAAACCGGCTGTGGCAGTACCCACGCGGGTTCTGTTTTTACGGAAGATAACGCGCAGATAATTTTGCGCTCCGGCGCGAGGTTGTATATGGAGCATATTAGCCCGGTTGTGGAATCGGAATACACACCATATTGGAGTATGTTGGTTGATATCAACGGTGACAGGGGCAAAGGCGAACTGGGTAAGGATGTGTTCCCATTCGATGTGTTAGTGACAGGTACGGTTGTTCCACAAAAAGTTTTAGGTCAAACTGCCGGCGGTACCAACCCGAAACATCTGGCCGTGGATGTTAAATACGACGTATTTGAAAACGGTGTGCGTACAGGCACAGCTTGGCTTTTAAGAAACGTCAGTTTTCAAGAAGCAGTCTGCAAAAGCGGAAATTACACTGGCCAGTATTGCGACACCATTACAAAAGACGCCATCTGCACACACGAAGCCGACTGCCGCATCGTACCTGTCAAACCGTCACCAATAGGGCACTAAAAGCAAGCGCTGCCGGCCCCGCAGTCTACATATCACGGAGGAAAAATGATATTTGACGATATTTCAAACTTAAAAAAATACAACGTAGTATCCGACGAGGTTCTGGAATTTTTGTACGGGACAAACGTTGAAACGCAGCAGGGCAAATACGAGTTTGCGGGCGGGGTGAGCGCCGCCGTGAGCGTTTATTACACAAAAGAAAGCGGTGATCTTGAAGCCCACCGCGAATACATTGACCTGCACCTGATGCTCAAAGACTGCGAGCGGATTGACTTTTGCGATATAGACGACCTTGAGGTCAAGGTGCCTTATGATGAGGCGCGTGATATGGAGTTTTTCCACGACCCGGAAACCTGCCTGAATAATATCCATCTTGAAGTGGATAAGTTCGTCGTGTTTTATCCGTACGAGGCGCACAAACCGCAGCTGAACTACGCCGGATGCGGGTCAAAAGAGGTTCGCAAAGTCGTTGTAAAAATTCCGGTGTAACAAATTCTTAATACTACCCTTGTAATATCGGCATTATTGGTGTACAATACACTCACTAGGAAAAAAGGAAAGGTCAAACATTAAAAATTTCCTGAAGTTCAGGGGGTTTGACAAAAATCCGTTTAAAAGTCCGCGCAGCAATGAGCGGGCTTTTGTTATTTGCAGGGGGCGTCAGCACCCCATTTGCCCCTATAGAATATCAAGCGGGTCAACATCAATTGTGAGTTTTATGTCGCGAGGCATGCTCACTTTTGACAAAAAACTCGTGATGAAATTGTGACCTTTTTCGTCCATCTTGTTTTTTAGCAGAATCTGGAACCGGTATTGCGAATTTATCCGTTCAATCACGCACGCGCTCGGGCCAAGAATTTCCAGCCGCTCTGATATCCCGTATTTTTCAACCATCGTGCCAAGGCGCAGCGCGATTTCCTGTGCGGATTTTTCGGCGCGGAAGTTGTTTTCGCAGCTGACAATAACGCGCACAATTTTGCTGAACGGCGGGTAGTCAAACTCCTCGCGTGCGGCGATTTCCGTGTTATAAAAATCGGTGTAATTTTGCGCTTTTGCGCTTGCCAGCGCGTAAAAATCGGGGTTGTAGGTTTGGAATATAACGCTGCCGTCAAACTTGCCGCGGCCTGACCGGCCCGCAACCTGCGTCAGCAGCTGAAACCCGCGCTCGGATGAGCGAAAATCCGGCAGGTTAAAACTGTCATCTGCCGATATTACGCCGACAAGCGTGACATTGGGGTTGTCCAGCCCTTTTGCAATCATCTGGGTGCCGACCAAAATATCAATCTCTCCCGCGGCAAACTGTTCCAAAAGCCGCACGTGCTCGCCTTTGCGTGTCAAAATATCGCTGTCAATGCGTGCAACCGTGTGCTGCGGGTAAAGCTCTTTTACCAGCTGTTCAATTTTTTGTGTGCCGGAACCGCTGATTTTAAGCGCGTCTGAGCCGCACTCCGGGCAGGTTTCAGGGAAGGATTCAATGTAGCTGCAATAGTGGCATTTCAAATGTTGGTCGCTATTGTGCCAGATTAACGGGATGGCGCAGTTCGGGCAGCCGCAGACATTTCCGCACGCCTGACATTGCGTGAATGTCGCAAACCCGCGCCGGTTGATAAGCAAAATCACCTGCTGTTTTTGTGTGAGCGTTTCGTTGATGGCTGTTTGCAGCGGTTTTGAAATAATATTTTTGTAAGCCCCGCGCCCGTGCTCTTGCATATTTATCACCGAAACCCGCGGTAAACTCGCGTTGTTGTAGCGATTTTTCAGCTCAAACAGATTACCTTCGTTTTCGGCGCGGTAATACACCGAAATATCAGGTGTTGCAGAACCCAAAATCAGCGGGCAGTTGTGGAATTCGGCGAGTTTTTGCGCAACAATTTTCGCGTCGTAGCGCGGCGCGGGGTGGGTTTGTTTGTAGGCACTCTCGTGTTCTTCATCAATTATAATCAGCCCGATATTATCAAGCGGCGCAAACACGGCCGAGCGCGCGCCGGCAAGGATTTTAATCTCGTGTTTTCGCAGCTTTTGCCAAACATCGTAGCGCTCGCCGTCCGATATACTGCTGTGCCAGATTGCAACATCGCTCGTCCCGAACTTTTTTGCCAACCTTTGAGTAAGCTGCGAGGCCAGTGCGATTTCCGGCGCGAGGAACAGGACGGTTTTGCCCGCCTTAATTGTGTCGTTAATTAGTTTAAAATAAACCTCGGTCTTGCCGGAGGCGGTTATTCCGTGCAAAAGCATAGTGCCGGTTTTGCCGCAGATTGCTTCGTAGGCCTTTTGCTGTTCGGGTGAAAGTTCGGCCAGCGGCTCGGTTTGGGTGATATTAAGCACATCAAGCGGGTTGCGGTAAATATCTTCGCTCGTGAGTTTGACGCACCCGAGCGATTCAAGTTTTTTAATCGTTGCGCGCGTGGTTTTGGCTGCTTTTTCAAATTCCGTTAACTGCGTTTTGCCTGTTTTTTCAAGGGCTTCCAGCACTTCGCGCTGGCGTTTGGTTGCACCGTCAAAAGTTACAAACTCAATTACCTGTTCGGTTTTGGCGGCTTTTTCAATTAATTTCAACGGTATTGCCGCGTTCAAAACGGTCACCAAATCGCAGCAGTAGTAATTTGCGACCCACTCAAGCAGCTTCAAATATTCCAGCGAAAAAAGCGGCGTTTCGTCCAAAATCCGGTTGATTTTTTTCACCTTAAAATCGCCCGGCAGATAGTCTGAGAACCCGACGCAAAACGCGTTCACCAACCCTTGATGTCCGAACGGCACCAAAATCGGCTGGCCAATCTGCAGCTTGCCTTGCATCTCGTCCGGCACAAGATAGCTGAACGTTTTGACGCCCAGACCTTTGATGTTTACAAGCGCGAGCGCGTACTTCACTCTTCCATGAACTCTTTTTTTGCTTCCGCGATAGCTTCTTCCAGAATATCAAGCTGCTCGGGTGCGAATGTTACGCCTTTTTTTGTCGGAAGCCACGTTGCACCGTCGTCTGTTGTGTAGAATATACGCAGGTTAAAATAGCTTTTGCCCTTGTATTCACTGATTGCGATTTGCAGCTGTTCCGTGTCGGTTCTTTGGATTGCCGCGAGTAATTTTCCCTCTGCCATGATTTTTCCTCCTTATTTATGTTATCATTGTATCATAAAAAAGGAGATAGGACATGATTAAAGTTGCAGTGTGCGGCGCGTTAGGAAAAATGGGCAAAGAGGTTGTTGAGGCGGTTTTGGCGGACAACCAGACAGAGTTGGCGGCAAAAATTGACTTGAACGGCGGCGATTTTACATCCATTGAAGCGGCTGCGGCGGCGAAAAAAATTGACGTTTTGGTTGATTTTACACAGCCTTCATCAATCCTTGAAAACGCAAAATACTGTTTGAATAACGGGATAAAAATTGTCATCGGCACAACGGGACTTTCTGATGCGCAGGTGCAAGAGTTGGAAAAACTTTCCGCCGACAAGAATGTGGGCTGTTTTATCGCGCCGAATTTCACGACAGGTGCGGTTTTAATGATGATGTTTGCAAAGCAGGCGGCAAAATATTTTGATAACGCGGAGATTATTGAGCTTCACCACAACCAGAAAAAAGATGCACCGTCAGGTACCGCGATTAAGACTGCGCAGATGATGGCGGAGGCAAATAAAAATCTGGCGGCCGGAAACTGCGAAGAAGTTGAAACAATCGCCGGCGCACGCGGCGGCAAAAGCTATTCGGATATCAGAATCCATTCTGTGCGCATGCCGGGCTACATCGCATCCCAAGAGCTGCTGTTTGGCGCATCGGGCCAAATCATGTCAATCCGGCACGATTCAATGGACAGAAAATGCTATATGCCCGGCGTCTTGATGGCGGTAAAACACGTGTTTGAAAAAAACGATTTTGTTTACGGTTTGGAAAAAATTATGACGTAACAAAAATTCATAAATCATAAAGTTTTGGCCCAAAATGCCGTATTACATCTTAGTATGGTAGAAAGTATTCCAAACAAACCTTTGATAACAGGACATCTGCAGACTGTTTTCAGTGCGGCCGGAACTACTATCGGCAATATTGAGTTGTTTGATAAACAACCGGAAGCGGATAAGGGTCTTGCGGTTGAGCGCACGGCACCCGAGCCAAAGCCGGCAAATTCGCAGGTTAAAAACGATTATTACACCGGCGCGCAGTATAATATAAAAACCACAGGCGATATTATAAAAGGGACAAATCTCGATACAGGCCGCGAATTCGAGCTTGATTTGAAATGTTTAGTTCCTCATATAATAAAGCCCCCGTTTGCTAATAAAAGAGACGAACTGGCAGCTATTGTAAAAGAACTTCCCGGCGAAGTGCTGCAAGATTTATCCGTTGAGGCAACTTATATATCGCACATTAATCTGGCCAATGAAGGAAGAAGTATAGCGGGCGTTTACGACCCGTTTCCGGACGCGTTTAGCACCAATTCAACCTCCGAAACTCTTGTTCATGAACTTGGACACGCGCTCGAACAAAGTCGATGATGGCAAAAGAAGGTTCGTCAGCTCTAATAATCAAGAATTTTTGGAAACATTCAGAAAAGAACTTGAACTTGCCAAACCCGCTATAAAAAAAGATATTAAAAATGGTGGTCGTTTAGATATATATTGTTTAAAAACCGAGAATGAAATGTTTGCGGACTGTTATACGCTCTTAATGCTCGGTAAATGCCCATCAAAAGATACTATTTTGGAATATTTTCCCGAAACGCTGGAGCAGGCCAAAAAACAAATCGAATACGTGAGAAGTGCAGACGACAATTTACGACATCAGGTTGCACCGCCCAAAGTTATGCCTGCCGGGGATATGTATAAAATCCAGGGGATAGATGAAATAATGGATGAAATAGCAATCAAACCCGAAATTAAATTCAATAAAACTATTGAGTCCGAATTTATGTAGCTAACTCAACCGCAGAACCTCGTAAATATCCATTTTATCGGCTTTACCGCGGATTGTGACCTCGCTTATTTTGATGACATCTGCGATATCTGTGACGTATGAATAAGTTGAGCTGCTTATCAAAAACCGCGTCTTGTAAACCTTGTTGTAGCTTTCCAGCCGGCTTGCAAGGTTGACGGTGTCGCCTATAACCGTGTATTCCAGCCGGTTTTCAGAGCCAACATTGCCGACAAAAACCTCGCCGGTGCTGATGCCGACACCGATTTCAATTTTCGGTTTACCCTCATTCAGCCATTTTTGCTGGAGCCTGTCCACGCATTCAAGCATCTCTTTTGCGCATTTTACGGCGTTTACAGGATGGTTGATGTCCTGCACGGGTTCGCCAAATATCGCCATAATCGCGTCCCCGATAAATTTGTTGATGACCCCGTTGTATTTTGTAATGATTGGCTCCATCTCGGAAAAATATTCGTTCAAAATCGTTGAAACTTCTATCGCGCTCAGCTGCTCACTCATTGACGTAAACCCCCTGATATCAGAGAAAAGTACCGTTACGTGCGCACGTTTGCCGCCCAGTTTTATGTCGTCAATATTGCGCACAACGTTTTGCATAATATCGTGCGAAAGATATTTGCCCATCGCGCTTTTGATTTTCTCTTTGTTTTTGCCTTCGGTGATGAACCGGTAGGAATACGCAAAAATCATCGTGAGCATCATCATCAAAAGCGGCGTCAAAACCGGTACCGAAAAATTGTTTTGAAAACACAGCGCCGCAACAAGATAATAAAATACCCCGTACGCAATCAAAACCGAAAACGAGTGCAGAAAAGTTCTTGTGCTGATAATTTTAAACGTTGAAACCGCAAGAAAAATGAACAGCAAAATATCAAACCACAGCGGCGTTTGGTCCATAAAGTCGTCGTTCATCAGGTTATCCAAAAAAGTCGCCTGAATATCAACCCCCGGGTGAGCGTCTTGTATCGGGGTCGCCATGGAGTCCTCCGTGCCGGCCGCGTGTATCCCTATCACAACAGCTTTACCGGCAAATTCGGACAGCGCAATCGCGGGCTGCCGGCCGGATTTTATCGCGTTAAACGAATCAATAATATCTATTGCGGAATATTTTTTGTGTGCGTAAAACGGCTCATCGTCACGAAGTTTGTAGTAGCCGATGAAGTTTTGGATACCTTTGGATGTGTTCAGCGTCGGGATTGCCAGCCCTGTTGCGGGGACGACGGTTCTGTTGTCATAAACTTCCACCTCGTTTGTGTTGTGCATCAGCAAATACATCCGCATCGCAAACGACGGGTAGGCGTGGCTGCCCACAAACACAATCTGGTCGGCAAGCCAAAGGTGATTGTTTTTTGTGATGGCAACATTTACGGAACCGGTGTTTTTTATTGCGTTCAGATATCCGTTCGGAAAAGTCAGCACCGAGCTGTATTCGGCAGGGAAACTTTTTTTGCGTTTGTCGGTTATATTAATCGCAAATCTGCGCGCAAAATTTTCTTCATAAACGCCCGTGCTGTCGTAGCCCGGCGAAAACGCGGCGACAAGGTTCGGCATAGAATTTATCGTATTAAAAAATCTCGTATCGGACGCGGGGTTGTCTGTGTCAAGATTTCGCACCAGCGCGTCAAACCCTACCACGCGCGCGCCGGCCATGTTCAGGTATTCAAAAATCTGCCCGTACATCTGACGCTTCCACGGGAATTTGACCCGCCCGACGGATTTGTCGTCCACAACGATTACAACAACCTCGCTTGAGGCAGGTTTTACCGCCGTAAATTTTCGCAGCATCCAGTCGTAAGCGTTTTGCTCAAAGACATTCAAAGACAGCGTCACAACAAACCACGACAACAATGTGAACGCCAAAACAGAATACAAGAAAAATATTTTTGACTTAAAAAACCGCTTTATGTTCATGGTACAATAGTACCATGAGTGAGCGCAAAAAAAAATATATTTTTTTTTACGCGAGCGAAGGTACTAAAATCCGAAGGATTATAATAGCATGAAAGAAAATTTAACCAAACTGCTGTCAGAGCAAAAAATATTTCCGGTTTTGCGCAGCAGTGACGCGAAAAAAACCATTGATACCGCAAAAGCAATTGTTGATGGCGGTTTGGGTATTATAGAAGTAAATATTGAGGACGTGCGGATTTTTAAGGCGATTGAAGAAATCAGCAAGTTTGCGACCGTGTGCGCGGGCAATATTATCACATCAATTCAGGCGCAGGCTGCGGTTGACTCGGGTGCGCAGATTATCTCATCACCTATTTTTCAGATGAATATGGTCAAGCTCTCAAAAGATTTTAAAATCCCGCTGATTTCGGGCGCGTCAACTGCGAACGAGGCATACAGCGCGTGGAAAGCACGTGTCCAGTTGACAAAAATTTATCCCGTCACGGCGATGGGCGGTACGATGTACCTGAAAGACCTTTTGCGCCCGATGCCGTTTTTGAATGTGCTGCCGTTCGGCAACGTCAAACTCGCTCAGGTTCAAGAATACCTTGATGCAGGCGCGGTTGCGGTCGGTGTGGGACGCGACTTGTACGAAAACCGCTCTTATGCCCAAATCACAGATGTTATACGCCAAACAATCAAAGGACTTCAATGAAAGTCGCGATTTCGGGTTATTACGGCTGCGGTAATTTCGGGGACGAGGCTATTTTGTCCGTGCTGCTTGACAAATTGCCTGATGCGGTTGTTATTAAGCCGAAAACCTTTGATTTCAAAGCGATTGCAAACTGCGATGTGCTAATAAGCGGCGGTGGCAGCCTTTTGCAGGATGTGACAAGTTTCAAAAGTCTGCTTTATTACAGTTTTATAATTTTTATCGCGCTTTTGCTGCACAAAAAAGTCGTAATTTTTGCACAGGGTATAGGGCCGTTGAACTCGCCTTTGTCGCGATTTATTGTGCGGAATTTGTTAAAACACTGCGACCTGGTCACCGTTCGCGATGAAAAAAGCCGGCAGCTGCTGGCGGATTGGAAAATTGACAGCCGGCTGGTTTGCGATCCGGTTTATTCGTTTAATATTGAGCCGCAGGAAAAAAACGGCACGGTCGGGGTTCAATTAAGAAGCTTTGACGGAGTGGATGACAAGTTTTTGCACCGGCTGGCGGGCGCGATTTTGAGGAATTTTCCCGATGAAAGGATTGAAATTTTCTCGCTGCAAGACAGCCGTGATCTGGAGGTGTGCCGGAAGCTTGCGCTGCTGCTGCCAAGTTCGCATGTCGTTGCCGCCATGGATATAAAAGAAACCATCCGACGGATTTCGCAGCTTGAATATATGGTTGCGATGAGGTTCCATGCTGTGCTTGCCGCGATAAAATCAGGTGTAAAAACGCTCGCGATAGATTACGATATAAAGGTGCGAAATATTGCGCAAGCCTATGACCTGCCGGTTATTTCGCTTGACGGTAAGGGGTTTGACGGGCAGTTTGCAAAGTTAAAAACACAGCCGCCCAAACAGGTATGTGAAGTTTTTGACTGGGACGTATTTAAAGGTATAATAGAAACATGATTGTAGTTGGTTCTGACCATGCCGGATTCCGGTACAAGGAAATGATTAAAAAACATTTAGGCGATGTGATTGACGCGGGTACTTTTAGCGAGGAGAGCTGCGATTATCCGGCTGTCGCGCGCGAGGTTGCGCAAAAAATCGTCTCCGGTAAGGCGCAGCGCGGGATTTTGGTTTGCGGGACAGGTCAGGGCATGGCGATGGCTGCGAACAAAGTTAAGGGTATAAGAGCTGCAGTGTGCGGTGATACATTCTCCGCAAAAGCAAGCCGCGCACACAACAATGCCAATATTCTTTGTCTTGGCGCGCGGGTCGTCGGTGAAGGGCTGGCGCTGGAGATAGTTGACGCGTGGCTCAAAGCCGAATTTGAAGCCGGCAGGCACACGCGCAGAGTGGAGATGATAGATGACTAAGGAATTTGCGAGCGTCATCGCGCGCACGCTTGACGACAAACAGGCAAAAGACATAATGATACTTAACATAAGCTCTGTTTCATCGCTGGCGGATTATTTTGTGATAGCATCGGCCGAGTCTGCCGTGCAGGTGAAAGCCCTGATGAACAACACCCGCGAGCGCATCAAAGAACTGTACAACCGGCTGCCCGTGCGGATGGAAAATGATTTGAAAAACCGGTGGAACCTGTTGGATTACGGTGAAATTGTGGTGCATATAATGCACAAAGAAGACCGCGAGGCATACGCGCTTGAAAAATTCTGGAACAATGCGTTTTCTATCCCCGAGTCCGAATGGAAAAAACTCTCACAAGAATTTGCGCAATATACGTAGATTTCTATCGCTTAAACGCCTGTACCCAGCGGGCTTCAGCGGGCAGGTAATCATCAATGGTTCTGATTTTTAATTTGTCGTCAACCATTGTTACAACCAGAGCATCCGGGTCATCTGAAACCGAAAGCAGGCGCCCGAGCGTTTGCAGGCTCACAATGCTCTCGTCCAAAATTCCGCCTTTTGTGTTCACGGAGCTTTCGCCGTAATACGCAATGGCACCAATTTTTGCATTGGGCTTTTCCTCAATAACTTTTGAAATAGCCAGTTCTGCCGGCTCCATAAACCATCTTGTGGACCAGTTGAGCCTTCTTCCGGTTGTGACATCACCGTCGTTGTCCAGCACGGCAGCGCTTGACTGCATAAATTTTGGCGCGAAGGTTCTGTTATTTTCGTAATCATCTTTTGCCGCCTTGAATAATATTTTCAGGTCGGCGGCGGACATATTTCTTTCCTGCATCGTTTTTAGCGCTTTGTCTGACGCTTGCACCCGCCAGTTATAAAGTGATGTCAGGTTGGCGCGCTCATTGCGCAGCGGCAGATAATCTTTCAGGGTTTTTACAACCAGTTTCAGATTACCGTTTTCCTCTTTTGACAGGCTGGCAATTTTTGTATTATCGCTGAAAAGTCTTGTTGTATTAAACCAGCTCAAACACTCGGCGCAAGGAATCGTATTTTTGTCGGTACCGGGCTCTTTAAAACTGCTCATCGTAATGTAATCCACTTTGAATTCGGATATTTGTGATTTTGGTGCGGACAGATTTATTGCGTTGAGGAATTTATTATACGCATTCAAAATAGCCGAGCGCTCCCCGCAAACCGATGAAACCTCATCTCTTGTGTTGTTAAAATTTGTACCTAAATCCCATTGACCGGTTGAAAGCCTGATACTTGAGGCGTAACCGGAGCCGCTTATGTTGCCGTTCAAAACATTTTTCTTCGCATGTTCGTGGGCTTCAAGGATTTTTTCAACCAGCATCCGCTTTTCGGTTTCGTCTATATTCCCGGCGTTTGGTGTTGCGTCAACCTTGATTTTATTTATATTTATGTTGTATTTGCCGGCCAATCCGGCATTGCGGGTAAAACTCACCGTATCTTTGGACGGCATTGTTTGCGGCCTGTAATTTGCCGCTTTTGGGGTGTAATAAATCCTACTTACTTCGTTAATTCTCATAATTTTATCAAAACATGTGAAAAAATTTTTTGATGGTTTATTAATTTTTGTTTACACTTGACCAAAAGCGAATAAACATATATAATAGACGTGGAGAGTGCAAATGAGCGATAAACTGATTGACCAAACCATATTAAAGATGGCGCAAAACCCGCAGGATGCCGACAATTACCACAAGCTTGCGGAGTTATATGTTACAAAAGAGGATTATGACAAGACGATTTCTGTTTTGGAGAGTCTTATTACTGTCCATCCGGAAGATGTCAAAGGGCTTATCGGGCTTGGTACAATGTGGTTTTACCAGAAGGATTACCGCCGCTCGCTTTCATATTACAACAAAGCGCTTGAAATCAACCCGAAAAACTACCTGATTTATTACAATATCGGTAATGTTTTTGCGGAATGGAAGAATTTTGACAAGGCGTTGTTTTATTACAACCGCGCGGTTGATTTGAACTCGACCAACCCTGAAATCTATAACGCCATCGCACTT
>DBCX01000011.1:0-176 GCA_002293275.1 Cyanobacteria bacterium UBA947
TATAGAATTACCATATAAAAACGCTACAGACTTTTTGAATGTAATAGATTTAACATATAATAATTTACAAAAAAGAATGGAAAATAATTCGCAACGGGTTTGTTCCGTCGTTTTGTCTAGTGTAAAAAACATTATGCAAAAAGATATGAATCCGCATTTTAATAAAAATCATTTTA
>DBCX01000011.1:246-2662 GCA_002293275.1 Cyanobacteria bacterium UBA947
TTTTATTTTTCATTTAATGGACAGGATAATTGGGATACAATTTCTTGTGGAACTATAATGGTTAATCAAACTAATTCTAGTGGCAAAAATCAGTTTAAACTATGGAAAACTCCTAAGGGTTTGTACAGATTTGAAATTATCAATCCCACTACCAAAAGAATATGGACGGAAGTTGACAATTTGCCAAAGTTTATAAACAGGGAATATAATTTTGTAGTTTCATGGACAGAAAATAGTATGTCTGTAAATTTAAACAAACAATTAATATCTGAATACACTAGACATTCCTGATATTTATCTGTAAAATAAATTAATGTATTCCTTGTTCATGCATCTAACTCTGCAAACGCACTCCGTAACTGCCGTTGAGCCCCACGGGTTCGGATCTCGTCGCCCCCATGTCTGGAACCATGTGAACTTGCAAAAGGGTTTTGGGCGAATTTTGACAATCTATTTTGCACCAAAACGTAATTTGCCGTATAATCAATCGTGGCTTGATTTTTACCTTTTTGATATAATTGGTAATTGGAGGGAGTCGAACTCCTGTAAATTATCAGTAAAAAGGAGAAAATTATGAAAGAAAAAGGTGTAATTGATGTGAGCCGAATTTCAAAAACAGACCAAAAACTAATTGCAAGAAGATTTTTGCCGTTGGTCGAAGAATTTTTCAAAGACCCAAAAAATCAAGTGGAATTTGAGGAATGGAAACAAAAACGACAAAGTTATGATATAATAGAATAAAGTTTTTATAAGGAAATCAGTGTTGAAAGTAGCCAGTGATAATTTATCAAATAATAAGGTCGCAAGCGGTAATTTTTCGCCAAGTTTAAATAATAATTTTGGTGGGATTTTAAATTGCAACGCAGCTTTCTTGGCTTTATTTCACAAGGATGTTCGTGCCGTTATAATAATGCACATCCAAGCACAAACAGAAGCAATAGCGACTGAAACCGAACTTAAAAGGGTAGAAACGGCTCTTAAAACATTGGAATTAACTAAAGCAATTGCGGAAGCTAAAAATATATCATTAAAGTCAATCCCACCGAAAGCAGCATTGCCATTATTTGATAAATTATCACTGGAGCATGAAGAAAGTATGTACGAAATATGGGCAAAGTTACTTGTCTCAGCAGCTGAGGAATATAACCCTATTCAAATTCAGTATGCTGAAATTTTGTCAAAAATTGGACATGAAGAAGCTGCGACATTGAAAACATTACACGAATACCAAAGCAAAAATGAAGGTGTAGAGTCTGCATTTTATGCCAGAAATTTAATACGAGAATATAACAAAGAAATTCATAGGGAAGAAATTATTGATTTGATAAATGACAACTTAGAAGTGGGGATAGCAGTGGATTTGGGCGAAGGAGAATATCATTTTGATAAGAGTTCATCCCCGGATATTTCACTTCCGCGTATCACCGCAAGTCCACCTGATTGGAGTTTTTTATTAGAAATATCGGAGGATATTTCTAATAAAAATAGTATTCAGTTACTCAAAAATCTTTCTTTGATTGAACTATATCAAATAGATTCTAAAATTTATATGATTTTAACCTCTTTTGGTTATAATTTTATTGAAACGCTTGAAAAATACAGTATTTCTAAATAAGAAATTGTTTAATTATTTTACGCTAAACTCTTAAAAGCATAAATTATCAGCCGATTTTTTATATCAACCCTTATTACACCGGTTTTTCCAGAGTTCGGATGTTGTAACGTAAAGCCCAAAAAAATACCTCCCGATGGGAGGTATTTTTTATTATCTGTATTTGTCAAGCGCTTTGTCGATTTTCGGGTCGCTCCCGCCGGGAATCGATTCAAGTTCCATCAACCCTTCTTTTATTACACTTTTGTACAGATTGATAAAAAAATCCTTGGTCAAACCATTTTGCGGTATTTCCTTTATCACCCCAAATTGAAACTCTTTTGAACCGACACGCTTTGTAACGTTAGCACCTATCTCGTCAGTACAAAAGTCATCAGTGTAGAAAAAAGTAACCGTATTTTTATCGCCATTTTTTTCTAATACTCTGGCTGCAGCCAAAAAGGCCTTCTTTTCGTCGATATTATCAAAAAGTTTCGCATCATCTCGAAGCCGTACTTTTGAGCCAAAGTTTGTTGTTGTGTTAATCGCATTAATTTTCATATACATATCTCCTTTTTCGCATTAAAACGCCTGAAATTTTTTTTTGTCACCCGGAATAAACATGTTTACAATGGTTAACAAAATTTACTTCACCCCGTATTGCGCTATGCCGATTTCAACGCCGCCTGGGATGGTAAAAACCCCGAACTTCATGCCGGCGGCGTTTGGTGTAAATCCGTATTTTCGGTAATACTCTTTATGCCCGAGCACAAACACAATATTCTAACCTTTTTCTTTTAATATCTCCAAGCCGGTTTTTATAAG
>DBCX01000011.1:2770-18346 GCA_002293275.1 Cyanobacteria bacterium UBA947
CAGGTTAGCGATGTCATTGACGGCAAAAAGGTTCTGGGACCTGAAAAAGATATTTTGGAAGCTAAAAATGCCTATTTTGCATATCAAAATTTGCTTGACTGCAACCCTTATGATATTATAAAGAATTGAATAATTCCACCACGCAAAATGACAGTGCGATTTTTGCCAAATTTATGCTTAAACTTTTGCTTGATGCGGTGCGTAAATTTAAGCAAAAAGAAAACGATGTNNTCCCTGTAAATGTCCCTGTAAAATTGGAGGATTTAGTGTTGAATGAAATCAAAAAAATCCACAGCTATTGGAAAATTAATTAAAATAATTACAGCATTTTTTGCAAAGTACTTGACTAAAACACGTACTTTTTCTCTAAAATCAAGGTGAAAACAAGTAAATTTCTTGATATTGTAAGCTTTTGGAATATGTAAAATTGCCTGTGTCCTAAAAGCCGCACAGACTTCCGCCTTCGCTTCCGACCAAAATAAAAAGTCCCATTCTTACCAAATTTTGCAGAGTCAAATATTCACGCTATATCGGGATTTGAGGCAAGATAACTGTTTTCTTGCTGCTTTTTACGGCAAGAATCATGCAAAAATGACAATTTTGGGACTTTTCAGTCAATTCCTCAAAATATGCCTGTGTCAGGCAGAGTGTTTGAGACACAGGCACTCGGAAGCTCACTAGATTTGCATGATTGAACCTACAGGGGGTTTTGCTACGCATAGTTCTGTTATTTGGGCATGGGACATTTGAAATTTGATTTTCTAAAGTCGGTAATTTTTTCTATCCGGAGTCTGAGCAGGGCTCTTTATTTGTCAAGACTTTGGATAATTTTATCAATTTTTGCGCGTATTTTTTTTAATTATATATTAGTTAAACCGGGTAATTAACCGACTTTTTTAAACACAACTGTACCGTTAGCCGGGAGTGAAATCGATTGTTTAGAACCGTTGTGCGTGCTTACTACTTTTTCCGATCCGACATATCTGCCTGAGCCGCCGTATTGCTTTTCGTCGGAGTTTATAACCATTTTCCATTGACCTTGCGGGAATTCTATCCGATAATCATCATAGCCATGGGCGTTTTCCGGGTGTTTTTCTATTGCGAAGTTTGACACAGAGAAAATTTCGCTGCTGCCGTCTTTTGATTTTGTATGGACGCCTATTACATCCGAATCTTCGTGCACAATGCTGCCATTGGTTATGTAGCCGTCTATCAAGGCAGCTTCCGTACTTGCGAGTTTGTTCAGAGCTTTTGTGTAGGCTTCTGTTTGTTTCATGGTTTCTTTATACTTGCTGTCGCATTTGATATGACCGATTTTTGAAGTACTATATGCTGCCATTCCCGGCTCGTAACCCTTGTTTGAAAGATTTTTGGCATCCTGCTCTTGGTCAGGGAACAATCGGAAGAATCTGAAAGCATCGAGGTTTGCAGATTCATCACCTTGGAACAACATAACAGGACCAGGTGTCGTATATGCATAGCCAAGAGCGGTTTTATGTTTTGCAAGCGCATTGTTAAACGCAGGGTATAGTTCCAATTTTCTGTTGATTATACGATTTATCCCAAGGTTTGCGGTGAATTTGTTAAACTCCTCATCACTCATTTTTCTAACATCGCCTGTTGCGATTGCCTTACAAAGCTCGTAAGATGTTTGTGCGGCTTTTTGTCCTTTTTCGCAGTCTGACGAACCTTTCATGCTCTCAAATAAATTCATTTGAGCGGCAAGGGATTTGTGTATAAGTCTTGTACCGTCAATATTGCCTATTTCATCGTGGCTCATCGGGTATTTCAGTTTATTGCCCAGTGACTTTGACTCATTCAAAAGTCCCCACAAATCAGCATTACGGCTTACTGTATTCGCTAACAATTTATGATGGAACTGAAATCCCCATTCCGAATCCATGCCAAGCCCTTTATTAAGGGTTAATTCATCGGACATTTTATTATAGATGTCGCTGTCTGTTCGGGCAACATCGGCGCAGTGCTCTTCTTTGGTATATCCCAGGGCAATATTATTAGGGTCAAAAGATTTTGTGGTTCTTGGTGCTTCGCGCCCGTCTTCCGCTATCAATACGGCATCGGGGTGGTGGTAGTTAAGTTCCTGAGCAATTAACTTAATAGTATAATCAGAATCCATACAAGAAGTCATATCAAGACGCAACCCGTCGCAGTGGTAATTCCCCAGATAATGGCGGCCCAGATTGACTATGTAATCACGAACATTTTTGCTGCCAAAACCCTCATAGTTAAATGTATCGCCCCAACCGGCCTGACCTTTTTTATAATGACCGGTGACATTCAAAGCATTGCCTTCAGGGCCGACGTGATTAGGGACTACATCCATGATAATATTCATTTTCTTTTGGTGAGCGTAATCTATGAGTTCTTTTAGTTTTTCAGGCGAACCGTAAATCGGATTGGGCGCAAACTTATCAACGCCGTCGTAACCCCAATTTATGTCATAGCAGTTTTCAACCGGCATTACGTTGATAGTATTAAACCCAAGGTCTTTGATACGGTCTACCTCTTTTTTGGCGGCCTCGAAGGTGCCTTTATCGCTAATGGTGCCCAGGTGTATTTCGTTTTGGTTCATTGCGCTCAATGGTGTCAGATTTTCACGTCCTCTTAATCCCGCAATCCGGGAGAGTTTCTCGGGAGTTTTATTGTTTTGCCAGTCTTGGTCGCTCCATTTGTACGCGGAATGGTCCATCACCGTTGACCAGCTAAAAATACCCTCTTGCTTGTTGGAGTAAGGGTCTTTCACTGCCTTTACATAACCGTCACTGTATACAATAACAAAGCGGTATTGGTCTCCGGGCTTGACTTCATCTGCCGGGACATTTGTTTCAAAAACGCCCTCACCCCTATCTTTAAGTCTGATTAATTTTGAATTTTCCTGATAAGTAACAGGTTTTCCGTCTTGACCCAAAGAATTTTTGATAGTGTTTTCAAACTTCTGGTCAGGGTTTTTCTCATTGTATTTTTCAGGCTTTCTGATTTCAACGTAAACAGCCTGAACGGGTTCGGCGCCGTGGAAAGAGTGTGTTTTAAAGTTTACATTTTTGGTGACGGGGTCAACATAAGCTCCCCAGCTCCTGTGTTCTTCCAGACTTCGTCCGAAAGACACAACTGAAAGGTTTTTGTGTGCGTTTAGCGGAAACTGCGATAATTTTGGATTTTGCACCTGACAATTGCTACCTGCAAAAGGAGACTTAACAAGCAATTGAGTCACCTTGCGTTTGGCAGCTGATTGACAGCTGACAAATTTTACATCCATTACAAATTACCTTTCCAATTCCACTATGGATAAAAAAACAAAAACATTTTTTTTTTGATAGTTTTTGGAAAATTGTTTAGGAAAAGTTACAATATTTATTAAAGTTCTACTTCACCCCGTATTGCGCTATGCCGATTTCAACGCCGCCTGGGATGGTAAAAACCCCGAACTTCATGCCGGCTGCCACCATACCGTCAACCACGGTTGTTGCCCCTTGGTCTTTGAACTGCTGGCTCATTGCATCGTAATCTTTCACCGTAAAATATGCTGTTGAGTGCGGTTTGACGTTTTCCTTTTTCAAGAAATCACAGATTTGCATAAGCCCTGCATAGGGAAACAAGCCGTCTTTTGACTTGATAACCCGGTAGTCAAACCCGCCCTCGTCTGATGTCTGAACAACTGTGATACCCAGGTTTTGGCTTAAAAACTTTTCTGTCGCGTCAATATCGCTTGTGTACATATCAAGCCACGATTTTTCGCCCTGAATTTTCATCGGATTTTTTGCAAAAATAACGTAGGCTGTTGCCGCGTTTAGTAATAGTGAAACCGCCAACACCGCAATGAATAATATTTTTTTCATATACAACCCCTGTTTTTAAATACAAACCAATTGTACCACAAATCTTACGAATTGTTAAATTTTTATTATACGGGGGCACTTTTTTTATTTACCTGTTTTTACGAGATATACGCTACCAGGAAAGGAAAGAAAATGATTTCAAAAATACAAGGTTCAAATTTAACTTTTGGTGCTGTAAGAAAAGTAACTATCCCCCTTGAAGCGCAGGACTTGGCATTTTATGCAAGCAACCTAAAGTATGAACCTGGCGTCGGCAAGGTGGTGTACCAATTTCCCGGCTCAGGAGAATTGTTTCGTAATTTATTAGAAAAACTTAAACAAAAAGGGTTGAGTTTGCACTGGCTTCAGCAACACGCAGAAATAAAAGGAATAAATTTACCGTCACCGCTTGGCAAAAACATAGATATATATCATATAACCGGTGAAGATGTCAAACGTCTTGGCACATATAATGCAGGTGTAAAGACCGACAAATTCGTGTTTGCAAAAGAACGTGGACAACTTGTAGAATGCGATGAAACTATCAGTCAACGGGTCAACGCTATTCAACTTGCATTAAAGTCATTTGACAAGTTTTTGAAGGGTTCCGATATTGAAGAAATAGACCTTGAAGATTTGAAGTCACGGAGTTTCAGTCGTGTATTGGCGCATTCAGATATAGTTCAAGACGAGGAGTTTTAAACACCAGCCTTCAGCGCATCAAGCAGCGATTTAACATTTTTCCTTGAGTGTTTGTGCGTAGCTGACTAGTCTTTCAATAAGGTCTTTGTTTTGTTCTGTGAATTTGGGATCTTTTCGTTCCATTGCTTCTCTCAAAAGTTCAGGGATGTTTGGCGCTTGGTCTTTGGCTACGTCTTTGTAGAATTGGTCTTTGTAATTGGGATCCACGCGCAACTCCCAGTTTCCTTTGTCTGTTCCCGGCCTATTGTATACCTCTGTTCCTCCAAAAAAGTCGGTAACAAAAACCTGCATGGTTCTTGCCGGTGAGTTTAACATTTCTTGCCATTTGGCTTTCGCAAGTTTTTCCGGTGAAGAAATTATATCAAGTGCGATTTCTGCTTGTTCTTTTTTTGATGCGTTCGGGTAAAGTTCTTTTGCAAGATATCTGCCGTTCTCTAAGGCTAATTTGGGGCTTTCTACTATTGTTTGTGCCCATAATAGCGTCGGCTCATTATCGTGTGTACCGAGCGTAATTATGTTTTTCGGGTCTACGCTGCTGCCTTTGTGCATGTGGCCTTCTTCCGCAGGGTTAGCAAATTGGGTTACACGAATACCTCTCAAATTAAGATATTCCAAGACCGCCTTTGCCTCGTCTGTTACCTCACCCAGATCTTCAAAAATCAGGTCGTCTTTTTTCAATCCTGCATCAAGAGCCGCTTGGATTACGATTTTGTCGAGAATTTCAGCGAACTCCTCGGTGGTTTTCTTGGTAAATTTAGCAAGATCCGGATGTGTGGAAGAGAATACTCTGCATGCATCCGGATCCGAAGGCTTTCCGCCTTCTCGGTATCCGTACGGAGTTATAAGCCCGAGTGCGTGGTCAACTCTGTACCCGCCCCGATTATCCAGCGCCATGTAATAATATTTGTCGTACAACAACTGTCCTGCAGGGCCTAACGAGCCATCTTCATTGAACAATTTTCCAAAATTAAGTAAGTCAAACCCCCAAGCCTGACCTTCTTTAGCGAAGTAATCCGGCGGGCAGCCCAACTTCCAGCCTTTTAAGAAGGCGTCAGGATGTGCCCAAACATCCATATCGGAAAACGCCACTTGCGAATCGCCTATGGTTTTCCCGTCACGGGAAGCGTTTTGTCTTGCTTTTGAAACCAGCATCTGTTTGAACAAGAAAGATTCAATCTCGTCTGCATAATCGGTTTTCAGCTGGTTTATGCGCTCGCGTGTTTCGTTGGTGTCGACCCTGAACAGGTTTTTATCCAGTTCACTGCCCCACTCCCTAAAATTATTTTTGCCATGGATCTGTGTCAAAACAACGTAAAGCGAGTTTCTATCAAGCAGTTTGCCGCGCTCGTTTTTGAAATTGTTAAAATCCGCGCGCAATCCATCCAAGGCATCCCCGCCTTTTTTGAAATTATCCCACGCCTCATCCAGCGCTTTGTTATGTGCAGGGATTACATATTTATAATCAGTACGTTCTTTGTTGGGGTTGTTTTGAACAATATTGTCAAAAGTTTCTTTACTTAAAATGTTACCGTATTCTTCGGTAGTCAAATCCTTAAGCGGTATCAGCAAAAGGTTTTTTGCAAAAGTATCAGAATTATAGGGACAACCATCCTCTTTAATCATATAACCATCCGGTCCGACCTGGAATTTTTCAAAACCCTGTACCCCCATGTATTGCATAAAAGCGCGTCCGTCTTGAGAATACAAATTACCTACGCCGGTGTCGTTTTCCGGCGAAGTCGGCGCCATGTTTGAGTGTATGATAAGATTAAACTCTTTATCCAATGCAGTCAAAGCCGCGCGGATATCTTTTGAGTACTGCTGCTCTTGAGCCGGATTAATTCTTGCCCCAAAGTGAATGCTGTTTGAGATACTTCTAATTGCCATGTTTTACCGCCTTACATAAATAGTTATAGAGGTCTAAACCTTCTGAAAATAAAAATTATACAATTTCTATACTAATAGTTACAATTATTTACAACAAAAAAATCTCCAAGCGGAGGTCGTTTTATTTTTCGCAACATTAAACCTTCACTGTATCAAGCGATTCAACCTCAATTTCAACACGGTTTGGAAACTGTTTTTGGATGTGTGAGACCAAATCGTTTGATGAGTTGACCCACAGCGCGGATGTTGCAAGGATTTGCGTGTTATCGGCGCTTAAAACCACGGGGTCGTTGCCTTGAAAATTACACAGGATATTTTTTAATGCGGCGAGTTCTTCAAACTCAAACCCGCCTGACAGACGGACTTTGAACAGGTTGCAGTTGTCCACGGGACGCACGGAATCAATAATGATTGACGCCGGCTCGTCATCGTTTCTGCGGTTGACTTTTCCGCTTATGATGACGCGCTGGTCAACTTCCAGCATTGGTGAATATTCCGCCAGCTGCCGGTGGAAGCACACCCCCTCAACCTTTCCGCTCAAATCCTCAACCGTAACAAATTTGATAAATTTTGTCGGATCTTTTTTGGTGGGGATTTGGCGTGCCGCGGTTATCAGGCCGCAAACCGTGACGGCATGGTCGTTTTTTAGCGACCCGATTTCTGTTGTTTTGTGCGACATTAAAAACGGCAGCTTGTCGCGCAGCATTGACAGCGGATGGCTTGAAACGTAGAACCCTAAAAACTCTTTCTCAAAATTTTGCACGGTGCGTGTGTCGTATTCCTCCGCGGAGCCTGTGAGCTCAAACTCGTTGTAATCCTCAACATCTGCAAATAGGCTGCCCTGCCCGCTTGCTTTGTTCTGGTTTTCACGGCGCGCGCTTGACAGCAGCGGCTCCAGATTTTCCATCAATTGTTTACGGCTTGAGCCCAGCGAGTTGAACGCGCCGGATTTTATTAACCCTTCAAGAACGCCCTTGTTGGAGCATTTTGGGTCAACGCGTTTGCAAAAATCGTAGATTGATTTGAACTCGCCGTTTGTTTCGCGTTCTTTTATAATATTTTCCACAACGATATCACCGACCTGTTTGACCGATGCCAGCCCGAAACGGATATTGCCTCCGTCAGGTGTGAATGCGGCGTAGGACTTGTTTATGTCCGGCGGCAAAACTTCGATACCGGATTTTTGCGCGTCTTCAATATAGTTTGCGGTGCTGTCTTGGTTGCCGGAAACACTTGTCAAAAGCGATGCGAGGTATTCGACCGGGTAGTGGCATTTTAGGTATGCCGTCTGGTAGGCCACAAATGCGTAGGCCGCGGAGTGCGAACGGTTGAAACAGTATTCGGCGAATTTTTCTATCTGCTCAAAAAGCACAACGGCGTCTTTTATGTCCATGCCGGAGCGTTTTGCGCCGCTGACAAACTTGTCTTTTTGCGCGGCCATCTCGTCGACTTTTTTCTTACCCATCATCCGGCGCACCATATCCGCTTCGCCGAGTGTGTAACCGGCAAGCGTCTGAAAAACCTGCATAATCTGCTCTTGATAAACAATTGTTCCGTAGGTGTCTTTCAAAATCGGGATGAGGCTCTCGTGCGGGTAAGTGATGGCGCGGCGGCCGTGCTTACGTTCAACAAAGTCCTCCACCATGCCGGCTCCGAGCGGGCCCGGGCGGAAAAGCGCAACCAGCGCGCCGATATCTTCAAAACTGTCGGGTTTAAGCTGCTTGACCAACTGTTTCATACCGGAGCTTTCCAGCTGGAACACACCGTCGGTGTCGCCGCGCGAGAGCATCTCAAAAACCTTTTTATCATCAAGCGGAATTTTATTTATTTCAATATCAATGTTTTTGCGCAGCTTAATCAAGTTCAGAGTATTTTTTATGATTGTAAGGTTTCTAAGCCCGAGAAAATCCATCTTCAACAGCCCGAGTTTTTCAAGGTCGGCCATCGGGTATTCGGTCACAATGATACCGTCTTTTGAAGGCTGCACGGGGACAAGCTCGGTGAGCGGCTTGTGTGAAATAATAACGCCCGCGGCGTGGGTGCCGACATTGTTTTTTATGCCTTCGATTGATTTTGCCATATCAACAAGTTTTTTGATTTCGTCNNTCCATCCCGGGTTTTAGCGCATCGTCGATTGTTGCTTTAACCTCGTTTGGAACAAGTGCGGAGATTTTGTTGCTGCGTTCAAACGGGATATTAAACACGCGGGCAACACCTTTCAGCGCGGCTTTTGCGGCGTAGGTGCCGAACGTTATAATCTGGCAGACGCGGTCGGCGCCGTATTTTTTTGAAACGTAGTCAATCACATCGCCGCGGCGCTCGATGCAAAAATCTATATCAACGTCTGGCATTGAGTAGCGTTCGGGGTTCAAGAACCGCTCAAACAGCAGGTTGTGGTGAATCGGGTCAAGGTCTGTTATGCCGAGCGCGTAGGCGACAACGCTGCCGGCGGCAGAACCTCTGCCCGGGCCGACCGGGATACCGCTGCGTTTTGCATAATCTATAAAATCCCACGTGATTAAAAAATACGCCGAGAAACCCATTTGCTCAATGATTCCAAGCTCATATTTTACGCGTTCTTCAATTTCGGGTGTGATTTTTTCGTAGCGTTCTTTCAGCCCTTTACGCACCTGCGAGTCCAGATAGCTTTCAACTGTGTGGCCTGACGGCACCTCGTAATCCGGCAGGGGCGCTTTACCCATCTCCAAAATCAGGCGGCATTTTTCAGAGATTTCAACGGTGTTTTGGATACATTCGGTGAAAAGTTTTTCATCCATCCAGCTGAAACTTTCGCGCAATTGCTCGGGTGTTTTGACGTAGAACTCGTTGTTTGGAAAATGGAATCGGTTTTGTTCGGATTTTAGGGCGTTTGTTTGCAGGCACAAAAGCGTGTCGTGCCAGTCGGCGTCCTCGCGATTCAGGTAGTGCGAGTCGTTTGTGATAACCATTTTTATATCAAGTTCTTTTGCAAGTTTTATCAAATCCGGGTTGGTACGTTTTTGTTCGTCCATTCCGTGGTCTTGGAGCTCGATGTAATAATCCTCGCCAAAAAGTTTTTTATATTTTGCGGCGGTTTCTTTTGCGGCGTCGTAGTTGTGTTTAAGCAGGTGCTGCAAAACTTCTCCTCCAAGGCATGCGCTTGTGCAGATAAGGCCGTCGCGGTGTTTTTCAAGCAGCTCAAAATTTATGCGCGGCTTGTAGTACATCCCTTTACAGTGCGCGATTGAGACAAGCTTTATCAGGTTTGCGTATCCTGTTTTGTCTTTTGCAAGCAGGACAAGGTGGTAAAGCGGGTTGTTGCGCGAGTCCTTTTCGTCAATTGCTCCGGTGTGGACGTAGAATTCGCAGCCGATAATAGGGCGGATACCCATTTGTTTTGCAATCTGATAAAACTCAATTGCGCAATACATCGTACCGTGGTCCGTTATTGCGACAGCCGGCATGTTGTTTGATTTGGCAAACTTACATAAGTCCTTAATCCTAATCGCGCCGTCAAGCAGTGAGTACTCACTGTGAACGTGCAGCGGCACATATTGCATACTCATGATTTTATTTTAGCATAAAAGCAGGGTGTTTTCTGCAAATTCTCTCAAGCGATTTTTAACGCCCGCGTCACCGGGAATGTTATCGTTAATCATCATTGTTATCTTTCCCCTTTACATGTGCGTGATACGAATTCGGTAAATTCTTTCAATTTTTGGTAAATGCCGTCATCATTATAAAGATTATCCAAAAATCCGTATATATTGTCATTGATAAAACTTGTCCTGTTCAGCGGTGCGTAATAGTCTTCCTCAGAAATATCCAACGAAACCGCATAGTCCCCGGAGCAAGGGAAATTTCTGTCGATTTTTCCTTTTAAGACAAGATAGCGATTTCCCGAGGCTTTGTCCAGATCTTTAAAAAGATCTTCCATTTTCTCGCTTGGATCATCCATCCCGCGGCCGAGTTCCGCCAAAGCCTTGTTGGTTTCAGGCGAATTGTCTATTGTCAGTCCTTTGAAAGATACGTTTTGAATTTTGCCAATCATCATTATTGTTGTGCTCCTTTTTTTTGCATCAAAAGGCCGACATAAAAAATTTTGCCGGTTAAGTTACAAAAGTTTACAAACAATCAGATGCAAAACTTTTCCATCAGCTGCGGAATGACCTCAAATATATCGCCGACGTAGCCGACATCACAGTTTTGAAAGATGGGTGCATCCGGGTCAATATTGATTGCGACAATTTTTTTGGAGCCGCACATTCCGACGATATGTTGGACAGAGCCCGAAACCCCGCACGCGATATACAGTTTTGGTGAAACGGTCAGACCGGTTTGCCCGATTTGTTGTGCTGCGCTTGCAAGCCCGGTGTGCACGGCACCTCGTGTTGCACCGACTTTTGCGCCGAGCGCTGCGGCAAATTCTTCCAGCAGCCTGAACCCGTCCGCTCCGATGCCGGCACCGCCCGTGACGATAATTTCGGCGGTTTCAAGCTCGTTGACTTTGCGCGGCTGCTCGGAAAAATCCAGCAGTTCAACGCGCGGGTGGACGTACGGTGCATCGCGATAAATAATCTCCGGCAGCTTGTCACTTTCTGCGGGTTTAAACACCCCGGGGCGCACGGTTGCCATTTGGGGCTTGGTTTTGCAGATGATAACAGCCATCAGCTGCCCGCCGAATGTTGGGCGTGTTGCTTCCAGCAGCCCGTGTTTACTCAGGGTCAAGTCGGTGCAATCCGCGGTAAGCCCTGTGTTCAAGGCTGATGCGATGCGCGGTGCAAGGTCGCGGCCCTGGTTTGTCGCGCCGATAAGCACTATTGACGGTTGGATTTCTTTTATTAAATCCAACGCGGCCGCGGTATACAAGTCGGTGTTGTATTCGGTCAGTTTTTCCACAACAAAAACTTTGTCAAATCCGGTGACAAGTTTTGGTTCGCCAAAAACCATCGCGCAAACCGGCTCTGTGTTTGCGATGCCGTTTGCAGCGCAGGCAAGCTCGGCCAGCATAAATTCTTCCGCGATAACCAAAACGCCGTTTCCTGAGGTTTGCATGCTATTCATCGCGCTCCCCCCGTTTAGCCTCATTTATCGCCTCCGCCAGTTCATCTATCGTTTCAACCATTCGCGCCTCGTGTGAGGTGGTCATCCGAAACGACCTGTTGACGTAAGTTGGTGACCCTTTTATCCCGATTTCGTGTTCACTCAGGCCAAGATCGTCGGCGTTCCGGACAATCACCTGCCCGTTTTGTGCGCGGATAGTGTCGTTAATAAGCGGGCGTTTGGGCTCAAAATCGCCTTCCAGCACGCAAATAAGCGCGGGCAGCTTGGCACGTACGGTTTCTGTGCCGCGGTCAAGCTCGCGCTTGACTGTAATATAGCCGTTTTCAACGTTTAAGACCTCTTTGACATAGGTAACTTGCGGCAGGTCAAGAAAATTCGCCAGATTCGGGCCGGTTTGTGCTGTGTCGCCGTCGGTTGCGTATTGGCCGCAAACGACCAAATCACAATGCCCGAGTTTTTTTAGACCTGCGGCGAGCGTGCGTGCGGTGGCAAGTGTGTCCGCGGCGGCAAATTTTTTATCCGAGAGCAAAACCGCATTTTTACACCCGGCGGCAATCGCGTTGCGGAGCATGTTTTCGGCTTGCGGCGGACCCATCGTTACAGCTGTTGCCATACCGAGTTTTACCCCCGTTTCAATCGCATACACATCGCACGGGTTGGTGATGCTTTCAACACCTTCGCGTACCATTGTGTTATTTTCCGTCCACTTGATGTCACCTGTGTCCGGAACTTGTTTTATACATACAAAGATTTTCATTTTTTCTGACTTGCGCTCGCGCTTAGGATTGCGTTGTAGCCCATGGCGTACACGGCGCATTTTTTTGTGCCCGCAAGATACCAAGCGCATCGTTCCTGAACGCACATCATATCCGTGGTGGCGCCTGCACTCATCAGCGGACATACCGGTAACTTGTTATCTGCCATGATAATCTCCTTTTGTTAATTTTTCTATACTTCAATCGGGCATTTCAGGTTGGCAACCCTATTCATTTGACCCCCTGAGAGAGTAGATTACAGTCCTCTTCGTGTTTTTTGTAGATGCGTGTGCGGTTAATAACTTCATCAAAGTCAATTTTATGGGCGTCAAAATCCGGGCCGTCAACGCAGGCAAACTTCACCTCACCGCCAACGGTAACGCGGCACGCGCCGCACATCCCCGTGCCGTCAACCATAATCGGGTTCATGCTCGCCTCGGTGTAGATTCCCTTGTCGCGGGTAAGATTTGCGACGGCGCGCATCATCGGCATAGGACCCACCGCGATTACGTAGTCAATTTTTTCCTGCTCCATAAGCCGCTGCAAAACCTGCGTCCCAAAGCCTTTTTCGCCGAGCGATCCATCGTCTGTTGTGATAAAAAGTTCTGTTGACGCGTCTTTCATCTTGTCCTGCCAAAAAATCAGGTCTTTTGTACGCGCGCCTGTTATCATGTAAACCTTGTTGCCGGCTT
Source organism: Cyanobacteria bacterium UBA947 (assembly GCA_002293275.1). Taxonomy (GTDB): domain Bacteria; phylum Cyanobacteriota; class Vampirovibrionia; order Gastranaerophilales; family Gastranaerophilaceae; genus UBA947. Next base: position 15,686 of record DBCX01000011.1, read on the forward strand.
CTTTGAAGGCTTTTGCGATAAGGTAGCAGGGAGCCGCGCCGTAGCCGCCCGCAACGCAGACAACGGTTCCGTATTTTTTGATGTGTGTCGGCGCACCAAGAGGCCCGACGATATCTGCGATTTCGTCACCGACTTCAAGTGCGGCAAGCTTTTTGGTTGAATATCCGACCGCCATATAAACTATCGTCAGCGCGCCGGTTTCTTTGTCAACGTCGGCGATGGTAAGAGGCACGCGCTCGCCGTTCTCGTCCGCGCGGAAAATTATAAACTGCCCGGCTTTTGCGTTGCGCACCACATAAGGCGCGTCAATTACAATCTCAAACTGGTTCGGACAAAGCTCTTTTTTTGATAGAATCTTATAACCCATGCCTAAATTATACTATAAATATATTCAGGCTGCGCATTTAATTTTTCTTCAATCTGTTTGAAGGTCAAAAGCCCTTCTGTTGCGCCGAATTTTGAGACGGCGGCCGCGGAGTTGACCGAGCCATACATCAGCGCTTTGCCGACATCTTTGAATTTGCCCAGCGCCGCGCAAAACGTTGATGCAAAGGCGTCGCCCGCGCCGAGCGTTGAAACAATCGGCCCGTTAAAAATAGGGCATTTGTAAAACTTACCGCCGTCAAACGCGTACGCACCGCGGCCGCCGTCGGTGATGACGATTACCTGCGGGTTGTTTTGGTGCAGCTTTTGCGCCATTAATTTTATATCCGGATGGATTGGTTCAGCCGAATACTTTACCTCGCGCGTGTCCTGGCGGATTTCAATGCCGGTTGCAAGAGATGCTTCTTCCTTGTTCATCACAACGACCTCGGCGGTAGAAAGCACGCGCCGCAACCGCTCAAAGCCCTGCTTAATGCTTGTTGTACCCACATTAATGCAGGTTTGTACGCCGTTACTTTCTGCAAAATCCATAAGCTCGTCAAAAATCAGGCTGCTGTCGCCGTTCAACGGCGCGATGTAGAGGAATTTCGCTGATTTTATTGCGTCAAAATTTATATCTTTTTTTCGGATGTGCGCGTTTGCGCCGCGGTGCGCGAGCACCGTTCTGTCCCCTTCAAAACTTGTCAAGATTATTGAGAACCCTGTGCTGCCTTGCGGGTCACGAATCACATTGGTCAAATCAACGGATTTATCTTCAAGATACCTAAAAACCCCGTCAGAATAGACATCCTCGCCGACCTTAAAAATCGCAGCGGTTTTAAACCCAAGGTTTGCAAAGTTTATTGCGGTGTTCACGCCGCCGCCGCCAACGTTTGAGTCAAAGCGGTCAACTTCCAGTTTTGCGCCGTAGGGATAGCTCATAAACTCGGATTTTTTATTTTGTGTNNTCCGTTTCCACAAAAACATCCATTGTCGCACTGCCGATTGTTATTATGTCGTACATGAAATTTATTATAGCACAATTCTGTTCTTATATTAAGAATGTAAAATTTATTTTGCGCTTAGGGGCAATTTTTTTTAAAAAAAATACTTTATTATTTCATAACACGATTTTATCGTATGGGGATTACTAAAAATTACAAGGAGAAAATTATGGCAGATTTGACTGTAACAACAACACCGGCTGCACAGCCCGTGCCGGCCATTAGACTATATAACCCTGAAACAGGCGCAGGGCTCAGTATTCTAACCGCTGAAGGAAAAATAAAAGAATATAACGCGGGCACCAGAGAATACGATTTTAGAAATGACGGCCGTTCGTCCTACAAAACCAGAGGTGACAACGCAATATTTCAAGTGTTTAAAGACCACAACGTCGGAGAAAATGTTATTACGAATCATAATAAATTAAGTGAAGATGTTTTTACCAAAACTAAGCAAATTGTGCCGAGTGTTGATAAATCCATTGATTATGCGCGGGAACGGGGTCAGTATAATCCATCGCACAGTCTGAATGTGCATGATTTATATAAGAACTTGATAGATACTTTTACGGATAAAAACTCGGATAGCGGAACGGATTTAACTGTCATTGAACAAAGAAAAATGACTCAAGCAATCGCAGACCATATGTTTGAGAAATACCCTGATCGTGACTAGAACTTTTAAAAAAGGCGGGTTTTCACCCGCCTTTTTTTATATTTTACAGGCTACTGGCAGCCGGCCTTTTCTTCGTCGCTGACGCCCTTGATTGTAAGGTTGACGCGGCCTTTTTCGTCTATTTTAACGACTTTTACGACCACTTCATCGCCCATATTCAAGTGCGGCTCAATCGCGTCAATCCGCTCGTTGCAGACTTGCGAGATGTGAACCATACCGTCTTTACCCGGTGCGAGCTCAACAAACGCGCCGATTGGGATGATACGGACAACTTTGCCCTTCATAATCATTCCGGGTTCCGGCTTGAACGTAAGATCTTTAATCATACGCTTGGCGATATCTGCGCCTTCTTGGTCGTTTGATGTGATTGTCACAACACCGCTGTCCTCAATATTGATTTCAGCGCCGGATGCTTCAATAATCGCGCGGATTTGTTTTCCGCCCGGCCCGATAACCGTACCGATATCATCAGTTGCAATCTGCATTGTGAAGATTTGCGGTGCAAACGGTGACAAGGTTTCAGACGGTTTTTGAATAGCCTCGCGCATCTTGCCAAGGATGTGCAGCCTGCCGTCTTTTGCCTGTGCAAGCGCTTTACGCAGGATATCGTTTGTGATA
>DBCX01000011.1:18353-22702 GCA_002293275.1 Cyanobacteria bacterium UBA947
TTTAAAGTCCATATCGCCAAGGAAGTCTTCAATCCCTTGAATATCGGTCAAAACGACGGTCTCTTTGCCGGCCTCTGTAATCATACCCATTGCAACGCCGCCAATCATTGATTTAACAGGCACACCTGCATTCATCAACGCCATTGATGACGCGCATGTTGACGCCATTGAGCTTGAACCGTTTGATTCAAGAACATCTGACGTTACACGGATTGTGTAGCCAAAATCAGCCTGAGCCGGAAGCGATGTGATTACCGCGCGTTCCGCGAGCGCACCGTGGCCGACTTCGCGTCTGCCGGGGCCTCTCATAGGCTTGACCTCACCAACCGAGAATCCGGGGAAGATATATTTGTGCATATAAGTCCGTTCGGTTTGCGGGTCAACGCCGTCAAGCTCTTGTTTCATACCCGGACCTGCAAGCGTCGCGCAAGAAAGCACCTGTGTTTGGCCGCGGGTGAACACCGCAGAACCGTGGGCTCTTGGAATAACGCCGACTTCGCACCAGATTGGGCGCACATCGGTTGATTTTCTGCCGTCAGCACGCACGCCTTCTTCAAGTATCATTGTACGCATAACTTTCTTTTCAAGGGATTTGAACTCCTCTGAAACGAAGTTGATACCGGTTTCTTTCATAACCGTTTTTATGTAATGGTCGTCAGCGAGCGCATCAACTTTTTCCTTGACAGCTTTTTTCGCCGCGTCAAGCGTGTCTTGACGGTATTTTCTGTCAAAGTTGTGGTACGCGTCGTAGATTTGGTTGAACGCTGTATCGTTGATGATTTGTTTAAGCTCGCTCATATCGTACGGGTTAACAAACTCTTGTTTTTCAACGCCGCATTCTTTAGCAAATTTCAATTGGGCTTCGCATTGTTTTTTGATTTCAACCATCGCGAATTCAACCGCCGCCATAATATCGTCTTCGGTGACGAATTTGCAGCCGGCCTCAACCATAATCACGCTGTCAGCTGTACCTGCAACAACGATATCAAGGTCGGAGTCGTCGGCTTCTTTGTGGGTTGGGTTTGCAACAAGACTGCCGTTAACTTTTGAAACGCGAACCGCGCCGATAGGGCCTTCAAACGGTGCACCTGAAACCATCAACGCGTAAGATGCGCCAAGCATCGCAAGCGTATCAGGCTGGTTTTGCTGATCGTAGCTGAAAAGCTGCGCTACGACTTGGATATCGTTGCGGTAGCCATCCGGGAACAGCGGTCTGATTGGTCTATCTATCAAGCGTGAGATGAGCACGGCCTTGTCGCTTGCTTTACCCTCGGAACGGTTGTAACCGCCCGGGATTCTGCCGATTGATGACATTCTTTCTTCATAATCTATTAACAGCGGGAAAAAGTCTATCCCTACGCGCGGCTCTTTGCTGACTGTTGCGTGAACGAACAGCATTGTGTCGCCGCATCTTACCGTAACAGAGCCTGTTGAGGTGCCCGCGTACTTTCCTGTTTCAATGGTGACGGTCTTGCCGCCGATTTCAATGTTTTGTGTTTTTACTTCCGGTGTCATAATTTTTTCCTTTCTGTGCACGTCTCTGACGTACTTTTTGTTATACACTTCTATTTCACAAAAAGATTATATCACAAACATTTTTTGTGGTAACATTAAAAAATGAAAAAGATATGCAAAACCCTGAAAGACACGCGCAGTCTGGCAAAAAACTTTGCCGAACTGGTAAAAGAAGGCGCGTTCGTGAGTCTTTACGGCGAGATTGGCGCGGGCAAAACAGCGTTTGTCAAACTTGTGGCCGATGCGCTCGGCGTTAAAGAAAAAGTCACCAGCCCGAGTTTTGTTATTTTGAACGAATACCACACAGGCAGCCTTCCGGTGTACCATTTTGACCTGTACCGGCTGGGGGTAAACGATGAGGGGTTAAGCACCATTATGGACGAGTTGAGCGAATATTCTCACGGTAAAAAGCTGACTTTTGTTGAATGGGCGCAGTTTGCGGGCGAAGAATCCGGCGATATAAAAATCAACGTGACCTATGATGACGATGACGCGCGGGTTTACGAGTTTGAAGGGGGCGGGTATGATTACTCTTGCCTTTGATACGGCGCTTGATAAGATGTATGTTGTGCTGCGCCGCGGCGGTAAAACATTGTCCTCAAAAATTGTTGAAACGACCGAAAGCCGCTACCACAGCGCAGAACTTATCCCGACAATCGCAGCGGTGCTAAAAGAAAACAATATAAAACCGGCCGAGGTTAATTTGATTGCGACCAATATCGGGCCGGGAAGTTTTACGGGGATAAGAGCGTGTGTGACGGTTGCGCGTACGATGGCGCAGCAAATTGGGTGCAAGGCCGCGGGTGTCTCGTCGCTTGAGATTTTGTCCAAACTGAACCCGACTGACAAACCAACGCTGGTCGTGCTTGATGCGCGCAGGGGGCGCTATTACGTGTGGAAAGACGGCGTGATAAGCCTTGAAAGCGAAAAGCCTGACACGGAAGGTTATTTTGTGATAACGGACGATTATCCGGCGGTTCCGCTTGGCGAAAATGCGCTTTCAGCGCCTGCTTCGCTTGGCGAGATTCTGGCGCAAATCGCAGAACAACAAGGCGGTAGTGATTGGCAAAAGCTCAAACCCTTGTATTTGCAGCCGCCTAGTATCCATGGTAAATAATTATTACGGAACTAGCAAAAAAAATCTTAACCGGTTTTAATATTAAGAATATGAAAGTGGAATTAAGCGATATAAAAGTCTCATTTTGCGGCGCATCCAGTGTGACGTTGCGCAGAAGGGCTCTGTTAGGTCTTGTCAATCAAGAGGAGCTGCCTATTCCGTGTGCGTACTCAAAAACGCCGATGATTGCCGAGCCAAAAATTGACAGGCTTGTTCTGGGCAGCGGGCTTGACGCTTCTTTGGCTGATACCGTAAAACTGGTTGAACCTTTTTCGGCCAACTTGCAGCCGGCCGAAAAAGACTTGTTTGATATTATGAGCCGCAGCGCGCAGGGGTCTTACGGGCAAATGCCGCTAACCGGTTTTATGAAAACAGTAATAAAACCTCCTTTTGAGAAAGAATTAACAAAATCGCAAGAAACGGTGCTGGATGTGATGGACGGAATTGCCGATCGCCTGCCCAAAGGAATAAGAGGCAATTATGATGCGTTGATAGCGCAAACAAGAAATCAAATTAGAGGGGAAGATGTCAGAATTCCTTTTTCCCGTACAGGGTTCAGGATTAAGCTCATAAATGATTTGTCTGTGCTTACGAGAGATAGAAAATTTGTGGAAGATGTCGTTGCTTTAAGCAGGGCCATGCCGCACCACACCGAGCCCGGTGCTGCAGCTAGGCAGATGAAAGTGCTGGATACTATTGAGAATGTTTTACACAAGGCGGCTGCGAGGGGGGAAATCCCTATCTCAGGGGATTTGAGAAGATTGCTGGTTGCGTCGCAAAAACGTATAGCAGGCGAGCATGTGGATGAAGTTTTCCAGAACAAGGCGTTCATTAATGATTTGCGACAGGCGTTGAAAGGGTATAGGGATCCCGCGCGTTTTTATCAACTGGCACAAATGCTGCCAAAAGCGGAAAACAACCCTGATGCAGCGATGGTAAAATATTGCAATTTGTCTCCGCGGCAGCTTGTAAAAAAGATGTTCTTGCACTCAAAAGGGACAATAGAACATATTTATCCTGATTCTTTGGGCGGAAGAAGCAGCTTAGAGAATTTATTACTGGCATCGCACAGATATAACGGGTTCAGAGCGGACACGCCGTTTTTTGAGTATGTAACGAAAACTCCCACTGTTTTAGAAAATATTGACAATTTTATTGAGCTTTTTTCAACCCCGCAGGGCCAAAAACTGCTTAAAGCCAAGGGGGTTTCACTGGAATGGCCGAATATGCTCAAAGATACGATAAAAAATATGACGTCAAGCTTTTACAAGTTCTTCCGATCTGTGTGTTAAATTTTGTAAATATTTATGCCTAATAACTAAACTTTCCTTAATAAACTGCCGATTAACAGTTTAAGAGGAAGATTTATGACTGAAGCAAACATGAATAATAATTTTAACAGACCATACAAACCGTTCGGGTTCAACGTAAAGGTGCCCGAGATTGGCGAGCACACGCTCAAAGCCGTTGGCGGTACGCTTAAAAATATGGCAGGTGCGCCGACCGATCAGCTGTTTAAGTTTTTGGAAGAAAACGAAGAGGTGTTTAGCGGCGATATAGCGTTCAAGATTAATAAACTTTTTGCGGAAAGCTTCACGATTGGTTCTGCAATGCGTCAGGAAGACGAGGCGATAAACGGGATGCCGCCGGCGTTTGATATGCACGGTTAGTTTTTGGTCTGTGAAATTTCATAGGCTTTCCACAAAAACTCGTAGCG
>DBCX01000016.1:0-27748 GCA_002293275.1 Cyanobacteria bacterium UBA947
TTTTCTTGATTTCCTATACCTTACCTTATCTGTCGGTATAGTTAAGGCGAAACTTCAATGGTTATCATGGTTTTGGGGTAATTTGTTACAATTCTTTAACAATAATCGAGCAGTTCTGGCCGCCAAACCCGAACGAGTTTGAAAGCGCCGCACCAACCTCTTTTTGGCGCGCTTTGTGCGGAACATAATCCAAATCCGCAACCTCCTCATCCTGATTATCAAGGTTAATCGTCGGCGGAACAATATTGTCCGTTATCGCTTTCACGCAAGCAATAATCTCAACCGCGCCCGTACCGCCAAGCAGGTGCCCGTGCATACTTTTTGTGGAACTTACCGCCAGCTGCGGGTTTTGATTTCTGTCGCCAAAAACTTTCGCAATCGCCTGAGATTCGGCAACATCACCAAGCCCTGTGCTTGTCCCGTGAGCGTTGACATATTGTATATCCTGCGGTGTCAACCCTGCATCAGCCAGCGCAAACTCCATTGATTTAATTGCGCCTTCTCCGTCAGGCCGCGGCGCAACAACATCATAAGCATCCGCTGTCTGCCCGTAACCAACAACCTCGGCATAAATCTTTGCCCCGCGTTTTTTGGCATGCTCGTATTCTTCAAGCACCAGAACACCGGCACCTTCAGCCATAACAAACCCGTCGCGGTCTTTGTCATAAGGACGTGACGCCTTTTGAGGCTCATCGTTGCGTTTTGAAAGCGTTCTTGCCGCAGAAAAAGCTCCTACACCCACATCACAAACAGTCGCCTCAGCGCCGCCCGCAACAATAATGTCCGCATCACCCCACTGGATCGAACGGAACGCATCACCAACACTGTGTGACCCTGTCGCGCACGCCGATACAACGACTTTATTCAAACCCTTATAACCGTATTTCATTGAAATCCGGCCCGAAGGCATATTAACAATCATCGCAGGGATAGTAAACGGAGAGCATTTGCTCGGGCCGCGTTCAATGATTTTGTGGTGGTTTTCCTGAAACGTTCTGAACCCGCCGGCCGCAGAACTCACAATAACACCGACCCTGTACGGGTCAATGTCACCCCATTCTTCCAGCTTTGCATCTTTAATCGCCTCATCGGCAGCAACCATCGCAAGCTGGATGAATCTGTCCATTTTCTTGGCCTCTTTTGGCTCAATATAATCATCCATACTAAAATTTTTAGCCTCGCCGGCAATGGTTACCACATTGCGGTCAAGGTCAATATACTCGGACGGCAGTATTGTGTCAATACCGCTTTTGCCTGCAACAATACTATCCCAAAACCCGGATACTCCTGCGCCATACGGCGTAACAGCACCCAGGCCTGTTATCACTACCCTTCTTTTTGACATTATTATTTCCTTCCGCAGCATCTGTCCGCGCCGCTAAGCCCGGCAAACACCGGCTTGCAAATTCCTAAGAATGAGCGTCAATATAGCTTACAGCATCTTGAACTGTTTGAATTTTTTCAGCTTCTTCATCAGGGATTTCGCATCCGAATTCCTCTTCAAGAGCCATAACCAACTCAACAGTATCCAAAGAGTCAGCGCCCAAATCGCCGGTAAAGCTTGCTTGTGGCGTCACAAGAGCCTCATCCACACTCAATTGGTCAACTACTACTTTTTTCACTTTTTCAAATGTACTCATTTTTCTTTTTCCTCCATGTTAACTACTCAATTCTACCATGTAAATATCAGATGACAAGTCCCCCGTCAACGCCGATAACTTGCCCTGTGATGTATCCACCGTCTTCGGCCAGGAACCGGACGGTCTTTGCAATGTCGCTTGCTTCGCCCATGCGCTTCATCGGAATAAAATCGGTGAATTTGGACTCGTCAAGATCTTTTGTCATATCGGTCTTGATAAAGCCCGGTGCAATCGCATTGACGCGGATACCGCGCGAGCCGAGTTCTTTTGCAAGCGTTTTAGTGAACCCAATCAGCCCCGCTTTTGCCGCCGCATAATTTGCCTGACCCGCGTTGCCGTAAACACCCACAACGCTTGACATATTTATTATCGCGCCGCTGCGCTGCTTCATCATCACTTTCACAACCGGATTTGATACGTAAAACGCGCTTGACAGGTTGGTTTCAACCACCGCATCCCATTGCTCATCACTCATCCGGATAAAAAGCCCGTCGCGCGTAATGCCGGCGTTGTTAACCAAAACGTCAACACGGCCGTATTTTTCAATGATTTTGGCCATCGCCGCTGCAACTTCGGCCTTGTTTCCGACATCAAATTTGAACGCCTCGCCTTTAACGCCAGCCTCTTCAATCATCTTGACGGTTTCACCTGCCGCAGCCTCGTTGCCTGCGTAGTTTATCACCACATCATACCCGGCATTTGCAAGCTCAAGCGCGCACGCACGCCCAATCCCTCGCGAACCGCCTGTTACCACTGCCACCTTAGTTTCCGCACTCATTGTAAGCCCCCTTCATTTACCCCCGCTACTTTGTCAGACATAATTCCTCCTTTAACGCTTTCAATGACGCGCTGTCACAAACACTATAAACCTTCGCCTCCGGCGCAGTTTTTTTGACCAAACCGCTCAAAACTTTGCCCGGCCCGACCTCAACAAACGTATCAACGCCTGCCGCGATCATTTTTTCAACTGACTGCGTCCAATATACTGATGAATAAATCTGGCGCGGCATTTTATCAACAAAGTCCGCAGCCGATGTTGTCGGCTCAGCATCAACGTTTGTCACAACAGGCACTGCCGCATCGTTAACCGTCACCTCGCCAAGCGCCGGCGCAAATTTTGCCGCCGCATCTTCCATCAATTTTGAGTGGAACGCGCCTGATACCGCCAGCGGTACAACACGTTTGGCGCCGGATGCCAACAACAATTCACCTGCTTTTGCGACCGCATCCGCGTCACCTGTTATAACCACCTGAGCCTGCGAATTGTAATTTGCCACATCAACATATCCGTCAACACTTGCAAGGATTTCGTCTACCCCTTCGGGCGGGTTCAAAATGGCAGCCATACTGCCTCCATTTACCCCTGACATTGCGTTCGCGCGCGCGTTGATTAGTTTAAACGTATCTTCAAGGTTCAAAACACCCGCCGCGTACATTGCGCAATACTCGCCCAAGCTGTGACCTGCGACAAAATCAGGTTTCACGCCGCACCCGCTTTTCAACGCCTCCAACGCGGCAACCGATACCGCAACAATCGCAGGCTGGGTATTCACCGTCTGTCTCAAATCATCTTCGGGCCCGTCAAAACAAATACTTGTAATCTTTTCACCCGCAGCATCAAAAACTTTACGCGCCTCATCGTAGTTTTCATACAAATCTTTGCCCATACCGACAAATTGCGCCCCTTGCCCGGGGAAAACAAAAGCAATCTTACCCATCAGCAAATCCCTTCCCGCAGCCGGACAATCGCGGCACCCCAAGTCATACCTGCACCAAACCCGCACAAAATAGCGGTTGAACCGAGCTTAACCGTGCCTTTTTCAACACCTTCGGCGAGCGCAATCGGAACCGATGCCGCCGATGTGTTGCCATAATATGTGATATTGCTGATAACTTTTTCATCCGGGTATCCCAGCCGCTGCTGAACCGCGTCAATAATCCGCTGGTTCGCCTGATGCGGTATCAAATAGTCAATCTCATCGGCTTTTATCCCCGATTCTTCAAGCATATTGGCAATATAATCCGGCAGAACCTTCACAACAAACTTGTAAACCTCTTTCCCGTTCATAAATATATGGGACGGCTCAATGTCGTTTGGCTCAACTAATGGGCAGGTTTTGCCCGGCATCGTGTACTTGATATACTCGCCGATTGAACCATCTGATTGGATATCAATTGACAAAATATCGTCAACACCGTCGGTAGACTCAGTCACGACCATAGCGCCCGCACCGTCTCCGAACAAAATTGATGTCCCGCGGTCTTCCCAATCAACAAGCCGGCTGTTGTTATCAGTTGCAACAATCAAAATCTTTTTGTAAATCCCGGACCCGATAAACCCGCGTGCAATCTGCATCCCGTAAATCAGCCCCGAGCATGCCGCTGTTATGTCAAACGCCGGAATCTTTGTCGTAATCCCAAGCCGCGCCTGAATATCACAGGCAATTGCAGGGTACAAATTGGGCGGTGCAGATGACGCCGCAATAATCAAATCGAGTTCATCCGGATTAACACCGGCCTTTGCAAGCGCCTTTTGCGCCGCCTCGTAACCCAAATCCGCCGCGTTCTGGTTGCCCGACACAATCCTGCGCTCTTTTATACCGGTACGCGTATAAATCCACTCGTCCGATGTGTCGTACAATTTTGTCAAATCCTGATTGGTCACCACAGTTTCCGGCACACTGTATGCAACGCTTCTTATCTGTAAAGGTTTCATTTTCTCTCCCTATTTTCCGTAGAATTGTGCTATTTTTTCGTTTACGTTTGTCTCGACGGCCTCTTTTGCAACGCGGACAGCGTTCTTTATCGCATAGGCCTTGCTTCTGCCGTGCGAAATAACGGTAATCCCTTTAACACCCAAAAGCAGCGCACCGCCAAACTCTTCATAATTTATTTTCCCGTAAATCCGTTTCATAAAAGGTTTCGCGAGCAATCCGATAATTTTACCCACAAAATCAGATTTGAATTCTTGTTTCAACATTCTAAACAACATTGATGACGTGCCTTCCGTGACTTTCAGCGCAACGTTTCCGACAAACCCGTCGCAAACCACAACATCGCACACGCTAAGGAAAATTTCTTTGCCCTCAATGTTTCCGACAAAGTTCAGACCCTTGCCATGCTCATCAAGTAATTTATAAGTCCCCTGCGCAAGCTCGTTACCTTTGCCGGCCTCTTCACCGATATTTAGAACCCCAACCCGCGGATTGTCAATTCCCAGAACGTTTTTAGAGAAAGTCGAGCCCATAACCGCAAACTGGTAAAGCATCTCCGGCGTACTGTTGCTGTTGGCGCCCGCGTCAATCACAACAATCGGTTTTTTGATTGTCGGCAAAGTAAGCGCGATAGCCGGCCGGTCAATCCCCGGGATTCTGCCGAGCCCAAACAGGCTCGATGCCATGGCCGCACCCGTTGAACCCGCCGCAACAACCGCGTCCGAACTGCCGGTTGCGACCGCGTCCACCGCAAGCACAATTGATGAGTTTTTCTTTTTACGAATAGCCGCCCCCGGGCTTTCGCCCATCTCAATAACTTCGTTGGCATGGGTTATTTTTATATCAAGCGAGCTTATATCAATCTTAATCCGGCGCATCCGGCCGCCTGTCCCGCAATCAGAGTAAAACCCTTTTAGCGAAATCTCATCCAGTACCTGCTCAATCCGGTCTTGTTTCCCAACCAGCTCGAGCGCTACCCCGTAATCCTGTGCTGCCCAAACCGCTCCTGCAACTATTTCATGCGGAGCATGGTCGCCTCCCATTGCATCTATTGATATTCTAAACATTATTCCCTTTAATTATTTGTTTTTTTCTCTTTCTTCGGTGCGGCTGCTTTTGGTTTTGCATCAGCTTTTGCCGCAGGCTTTTTAGCGGCAGTTTTTTTTGCTGCCGGTTTTTTAGCCTCTTTAACTTCCTTAATTTCCGTTTCTGCCGCCGCGGTCTCAACTTTCGCTTCAATTTTCGGCGCTGTTATTGCTGCCGCTTTTGTTGCTGCCGCAGGCTGTTTATCCGCTAGTCTTACAGGTTGACCCTTATAAGAACCGCATGCCGTGCAAACTGTGTGTGCCAGCGTCAACTCGCCGCACTTTTGGCATTTTGATGTCGCGGGCTTTGTCGCTTTCCAATTAGAGCGCCTGTGCCCCTGCGCTGAATGTCCTGTTCGTTTCTTTGGTACTGCCATTTTTCTTTTTCCTTATTTTATGTATATTTCTTATTCTAGCACAAACATTTTCAGCCGCAAGGCGTTAGACATATTGTTCTTCTTGTATCGCCAACGCCGCGATTTGGTTTGCGATAAAGCTGACTTTTTTAAGCGGCCCTTGTGTTTCTTTTTCAACCACCGCCGTGCTGCCGGATTTCATCAGGTTGTTAAGCTCCGCGTACAGAGCCTCCGGATTTTCCACATACAATACCAAAGGTGCTGTTGAACCTTTTAAAAATACCAGTGTTGATGTTCTTTTTTTTACGTTTTGTTGATTAAACTGCTGCGCCATTTTTCATGCCCTCCATAGTTAATTTAATAATCTCATTGAAACTGTCGGCTTTAAGGCTTGCGCCGCCGATAAGCGCGCCGTCAATGTCAGATTTTGACATCTGCTCGGCGATTGTTGACGGGTTCACACTGCCGCCGTAAAGTATTCTTATTGAATCCGCTGCCGTGCGGCTTGAAACCTGCGCCACAACCTCACGGATAGCTGCGATTGTGCGGTTGGCCTCATCAGCGTCGCACGTTTTGCCCGTACCTATTGCCCAAATCGGCTCGTAAGCTATTACACTGCCCGCGATTTGTTCTTGCGTCAAACCGTCAAGCGCGGCTTTAATCTGGCCTGCGATAAAAGTATCAGTCACTCCCGCCTCGCGCTGCTCAAGGGTTTCGCCGCAGCAGATGACAGGAACAAGTCCGCCGGCTAAAATCGCCTTGGCCTTTTTGTTAATCATCTCGTCTGTTTCGCTAAAATACTGTCTGCGCTCGGAGTGGCCGATAATAACGTATGTGCATCCCGCGTCAGCAAGCATCTCAACCGAAATCTCACCGGTGAACGCACCTGAGGTTTCCCAGTGGCAGTTTTGACCGGCGATGTGGATTTTGTTACACCCGCAGCCGCATTGGCATTTGTCGGCTTCAACATGCGCGAGAGATGTGAACGTCGGCGCCATCACAACAACAGGCAAATCCTGCGCGCTCAAATCTTTTAAATAATTTTTCACTGCGCCAAAAAGTGCCTTGGCGTCAGCTTGCAGCAGGTTCATTTTCCAGTTTCCCGCAATAATCGGTTTTCTCATGTTCTTTCTCCTTAACAATTTATAAAATTAATTATAACATGAAAAAATTTTTGTGTTAACATAGTAAAATAAAAAACGAAAGGACAAAACATGAACACAGTTTTATTAGTCGGGCGCGTCGGGCGCGATGCGGAGATTAAATATTTTGAATCCGGAAAAGTCAAATCAAACTTCTCCGTCGCCGTCAACCGGTGGGATTCCAAAACAAAATCCGAGATTGCCGACTGGTTTAATATAGACGTTTGGGACAAACAAGCGGAATTTGCGGGCGAATATGTGAAAAAAGGCGCGCTCGCGGCAGTGGAAGGAAGAATAGTTAAGGACTCATGGCAGGATAAGGCCACCGGCAACGACAGAGAAAGCTTTAAAATCGTTGCGACAAACATACGTTTGTTAGGCGGCAAAAGAGAGGCTGAAGCCTTTTAGATAAGGTGTCACCGCGCACCTGACGCGCGATATTAGGTAGCTTATGATTATAACATCAAACACAGCAGGCATCATCGCAGATGATTTAACCGGAGCAAACGATTCGTCGCTGCAGTTCCGGCTCAAAGGCGCAATCACTCAAATCCTTTTGAGCGACGAGATTGAGCCTGAAAACATTGAATCAACCCAAGCCTGGGCCGTTTCAACAGAATCTCGCAACATCTCACCCGGTGACGCTTATGAAAAAGTCCAGCGCGCAACGCGCATGTTTGTTGAAAAAATTAACCCGGATTATCTGTTTAAGAAAATAGATTCAACGCTGCGCGGTAATATCGCGATTGAAATCGCGGCGATGCTGGAAATCACCTGCTGGGATGCAGCGGTTGTTGTACCTGCGCTCCCCGCGGAGGCACGCATGACAGTCGGCGGTTATCACCTGAGCAAAGGCACCCCGATTGAACGCACACAAATCGCTCGTGACCCGCATTCTCCGATAACAGAGTCCCATGTCCCGACGCTTTTAAGGCAGCAGCTGCCCGAGGACTGCGCGCACCTAATCGGCTCCATTGAGCTGTCAACTATTATCAAAGGCGCAGGACCTATTTTGATGAGGCTGAACGAGCTTATTGAGCAGGGGAAAAAGCTTATCGTTATTGATGCGGTCTCAATGGTTGACATTGAGCAAATCGCGCTTGCAATCAACAAAACCGAGTACAAAATCCTGCCATCCGGCACCGCGGCACTGGCGCAGGCGCTCAGCGAGCTGTGGTTCGCGGATTTGGAGAACAAGCAAACACCGGTTGTTTTGCCCAAGCTGCCCAAATTTATCGTCTCAGGCAGCGCAACGCACATCACCGCCGCGCAGATTGACCGGCTTGCACACGGCGATGCGTTTGATGATGTTACAACTATTGACCTTGATTTGAAAACAATCCTCGGCGGCGTGAAAGAAGAATTGGTCAATAAAACTGTCAACGCGCTCGGTAAGAACAGCACCGTTGTCGTAAACACATCGCATTTGATAATTAACTACGACGGGTTTGGCGATGAGTACGAAAACATGACAAAAGCTGATTTGGCGGGCGTTATCACGGATTTTCTTGCCGATTTGACACGGCGTGTCGTGGAGCGCAGACGCGTTATCCTAATCACCCTCGGCGGCGAGACGTCTTACAAATGCTGCAGCGCAATAGATGCGGAGCAGCTGCAGCTGGTTGATGAGGCGGCCAACGCCATCGCGCTTTGCCTGAGCCAAAGCTCAAACCAATGGATTGTCACAAAATCCGGAAACCTCGGCAGCGTCAACACGCTTATTGATATTTTAAAATATTTAAAGAGTAAAGAAATTGATGAATAAAATCGTCATAACAACAGGCGATCCAAACGGGATTGGGCCGGAGGTTACGCTAAAAGCGCTGGCGGCTGTGGGTTTGCCATCGGACAATGTTGTTGTGATTTCGCACGAAAAACTTAACGTACCCTACGAAGTTATTTTGGCAGACTCATCCTTTGAGATGCTGAAAAAAGCCTGCGAAATCAGCATGTCCGCCCCATCCCATTTACCCCTTGTCACNNCACAGGGCCGGTTTCCAAGTCAGGATTGCACGCGGCAGGCCACAAATTCAACGGCCAAACCGAGGTTTTGGAGCACTTGCTTGGCGGGACAGCTGAGATGTTGTTTGCCGCGGAAAACATGAAGGTTTTGCTTTTGACCCGCCATTTGCCGCTGAAAGATGTACATCTGACAAAAGAAATGGTGGTAGAAAAGGTTTTGCGGCTGGAAAAATTTTTGCCGAGAGGAAAGTTTGCGTTGTGCGGGTTCAATCCGCACGCGGGCGAGGGCGGGATTTTGGGCCGCGAAGAAATTGACATCCTAATCCCCGCAGCGCAAGAACTGCGCGCAAAAGGCGTCAACATAACAGACCCGCTGCCGGCAGATACACTGTTCAAGCCCGGTGCTTACACATGTATTGTTGCCAATTACCACGACCAGGGGCTAATCCCAATCAAAACGCTCTACGGTCATCGCGTTGTCAATATGACTATCGGGCTGCCTGTTCTGCGCACATCACCGCCGCACGGCACCGCGTGCGATATCGCAGGGCAAGGCATCGCTGACCCGACCGGGATGATAGAAGCCATCAAGCTATGCAGCGTCAGCGAACACTTGTGACAGATAGCCGGTGATCTCCGCCAGTTTTTCTTTTGTCAGATTGCCCAACGCTTCAACCAACTTGCACGGAGAACGATCGTCAAAATCATCCGCAAGCTGAAAAATTCGCCCCGAAGGCTCTTTTAGCACCAGCCGGTTTGCATAAGTGTCTCCTATGACTTGCAAATCCATCTCAAAACTATCAGGCAGTCCTTTTTTGAGATTATGGAGCGTTCCCATCATAAATTTGCGAACACCGGGTATTTCATCCACTCCGTAAAAGCTTGGCAACTCATGCGCGAATCCCGCCCGAACATTTTCTATCAAATTCCTTCCGTATCTTAATCCAAAATTTGGGCCAAAATTTACGCCTTTTACATTCATAACACATCCCGACATAAACACTTACGGACTAATTATAACATACTAACCAAATAATTGCATCATGTTTGTAAATAAATGTTAACTTATCCCTTTAAATAAAGACTGCATGTATGTAGTAGAGTTCCTAATCTACGAAACCCGGCGGCGCTCTTCCAAAATATCCACCAGCATTGAGCAAAAGAAGATGCTTGAATAAGTCCCGAACGCAACCCCTAAAATCATCGCCAGCACAAAGTCTTTGGTCGTCACACCACCGAAAAAGTACAACGCGCCAAGCGTTATAAGCACCGTCAACGATGTGTTGATACTTCTGACAATCGTCTGGTTAACCGACGCGTCAATAATTTCACCAAACGACATTTTTTTCGCGTAATACCGCTGGTTCTCGCGAATCCGGTCAAATACAACAATCGTATCGTGTACGCTAAAGCCCATCACCGTAAGCAATGCTGTGATGAAAAGCCCGTCAACCTGCACATTCTGGAACAACCCGAGGATTGAAAACGCGCCGACAACAAAAATTATGTTGAGCATAACGCCTAAAATCGCCGCGATTGCATAATTGAACTTGAACCGGATTGACAAATATGCCACAATCCCCACAGCCGCAAGCGCCACCGCAATCAACGAATGCTTAAACAGCTCCGCACCCAGCGTCGGACCGACAGAGCTTACGTGGACAAGCTCGGCACCGGGATAATCTTTCATAATCACATCAGACACCTGCGAACCAAGGTCGCTGTCTTTGTCAATAAACATTGTCCGTATAGACACAATATTGTCGTTTAGCAACTGCAGCTGCGGGTTTTCCACACCGATTTGGCGCAGCTGCCCGCGCAATTGCTCCAAATCAGGTTTTTGCGAATCATCATTGCCAAGACTGTACTGCAAAATCGTACCGCCCGTGTAGTCAATCCCGACTTTTAGCGGGATGTGGTTGGCGTAAGTCACCGATGCGTATATCATTGCGATGATGCCCGGCACCAAAAGCAGCGCCGTTAAGGCCATCCATAACCATTTATGTTTTACAATTTTTAACTTCATTAATCAAGTACTCCAAATTTTGCTTTCTCACGTTTGGTTTCAACAACGGCGTAAGCCGCGTTAATCTCATCCTTGCGCAAACCAAACAGCGCAGGGTTTTTCAGCTCACCTTTGCCAAAGATAAGGTGCATAAAGTTTTTGGTAATAGTAATCGCGCTGAACATTGAAACTATTACACCAAGTGCAAGCGTCAGCGCAAACCCTTTGACAATACTGGTCCCAAGGCAATACAAAATCACGCACGTGATAATTGTTGACATATTTGAGTCAAAAATACTTGTGAACGCGCGGTCAAACCCGGAGTTTATCGCGGTAAACAGGTTGCGGCCGGCGCGCAGCTCCTCTTTTGTACGCTCAAAGATAAGGATATTGGCGTCAACCGCCATCCCGATACTTAATATGAAACCCGCAATCCCCGCAAGCGTCAATGTTACAGGGATAATTTTAAACAACGCGAACAAAATAAGGCTGTAAATCACAAGCGCCATGCCTGCGATAAGCCCCGGTATGCGGTAGAACAACGCCATAAACACCAGCACCAGCGCAACCCCGGCCAGTCCGGCGAACTTGGATTTTTGGATGCTGTCCGCACCGAGCGACGGCCCCACGGTGTTTTCCTCAACGATTTTGGCCGGAACCGGCAATGCGCCCGCGTTGAGCAAATTCACCATCCGCTCGGCCTCGTCATACGCAAACCCGCTGTCGCCGCCCGAGATTTGAGCATGCCCGCCGTAAATCGCCTCTCTTATCACCGGCGCGGATTGCAATTCGTTATCAAAAAATATCGCCATCTGCTGCCCGACAAGCTCTTTTGTCAAATCCGCAAACTTTTTTGCACCCGCAGCGTTAAACTCAAGCGACACAACCCACTGCCCGACAGAATCGGTGCTGAGCATCGCCTTTGTCAAGTCCTTACCTGTCAATCCCGTTTCTGCCCACTCACCATTTACCCCGGGTCTTTTGAACTCCAACTGCGCAGTGTCACCGATAAACGCTTTTGCCTCTTTCAAATCCGTCACATCCGGTATCTCAACAATCAAACGCTTTTCACCGGTTTGCTGAACGACTGTTTCTGCAACGCCGAGTTTGTTGACGCGGCTTTCTATCGCAAATTGCAGCCGCTGCATCACCTCGGGCGTAATCTTTGCCACCCCCTGACTTGTTTGCGCTTCAAGCACAAGGCGCGAGCCGCCGACCAAATCAAGACCCAGCTTTGTGGGTTTTACCGCAATCACAACAGCCGATGCGATAGCAATCAACGCGATACACCAAAACATTATTATTTTGTTTTTCATTTAATCACCTTAAACAACTCTTTCTTTTCTTTCTCGTCCAGTTCGACAAGCGGGCGTCTGACGTATTCTTGTATCAGACCTTTATGGGCTAAAACCGCCTTAACAGGTACGGGATTTGGCGCCATAAACAACTTTCTGAAAGCCGGATATAACATTTTATGCATATTAAGAGCAGGAATCAATTCCCCGGTTTTATAGTTTCTTATCATGGATTTGATTTCGCTGCCGTAAATGTGCGATACGACTGAAATCACACCGCGCGCGCCCAGCGCAAGCATAGGCAGCGTCAGGCTGTCGTCACCTGAGTATATCGAAAACCCGTCCGGACAGAGGATTTGCATCTCGGTGACAGCATCCATATCCGGATGGCTTTGTTTAATCGCGACAATATTTTCGTATTCGGCCGCAAGGTTCGCAACGGTCTCGGGCAGCATATTAACGCCTGTTCTGCCCGGTATGTTATACATAATTATCGGCAGGTCGGTGCTTTTTGCAACGGCGCCAAAGTGTTCTGTCATCCCTTTTTGCGACGGTTTGTTGTAGTACGGAACAACAACCAAGAGCGCGTCAGTATCCTCTTTTTTGGACAGTTTTGCGGTGCGGATCGCGGTTTCGGTGCAGTTTGAGCTGGCGTTCATAATAACTTTTGCTTTCCCGGCGGTCGCGCGTTTGACCGTGGAGAGCAGCTCAATTTCTTCTTCGTGGGTCAGCGTGGGCGATTCGCCCGTTGTGCCGGCGACAAGGATTGTGTCGGTACCGTGTTCAATCAGGTAGCGGGCAAGGTTCTCCGCGGCGTTGTAGTCAACCGCGCCTTTTTTATCGAACGGTGTAACCATCGCCGTAATCACTTCGCCAATATCATATCTGCAAACCATATCAAGTTTCCTCCCTAATCTTAAAATTAATTATAGCATAAAATAATTCAATCACTCTCTTTTACAAACCCAACTTTTTTCGGTCTTGTTCTATCCATAAGAAGGTCTATTGCCTTGTTAATGTTGCCGATTTCTACATTGGTTTCTTTTGCGTACTGTTTCAAATAATGTTCAAGTTCTTCTACGCGTAGTGTTAAGTCCTTATGCTCCAGCGCGAACTGACGCATTTTGACAAATGTTCGCATTATCTGAATGTTAACATTAATCGCCACATCGCTGTTCAAAAGTCCTGAAAGCATTGCAATACCTTGTTCGGTAAAAACATTTGGCAATTTCCTTTTACCACCCCAACTTGAAGTGCCAAAATGGCACTTCAAGTTTAAAGTTTCATCTTGTGTAAGCTGAAACATAAAATCTGCCGGGAAGCGTTTGAAATTTCTTTTTACTACCCTGTTAAGGTATTTGGTTTCAACCTGATACAAAGCAGCCAAATCGCTATCCAACATAACCTTGTGCCCTCTGAATTCATAAATCATATTCTGAATTGGTATTAAATCATTCGTCATATACGCCATCCTACACTACGGTTCCACTTTTTCCATGCTGTTTTACGTAATCGTTTATCAAAGTCGTCCCAAGATTTCCGGCAGTTCTGTTCTGCTCTTTGGCAAGCTGCTTAAACTTTTTGTAAACATCTTCCTCTACCAATAAAACAAATCTCTTTTTCTTATCCATATTACCTCATTGCAATTTAATTGTAACTATATTNNTTTTACCTAATTTATTTGTAAAAAACAATTGCAATTTTGTTGTAATTAAGTTACAATAAATTTGCAACAAAGGAGGAAGAATGAAAAAAGATTTAGAAGAAATTAAAGCGCTGTTCACCACTTTGCGCCAATCCATTGACTATTGCCTGGAAAATGGAGAACGCACAGCTCATTTGGCGATACTTGCCCAAATTATTGAAGAAAGAATTTTCATGCTACAATATTAATTATGAAATGGGATAAGCTGACGAAAAAGCAAAAGACATACGTTATGGTAACAGGCGTGTTTACGGCCGTGCTCCTGTGGGCGTTTATCTCGGCCGCCGTTATTACCCACAACCTTAACCGCGACAACCTGCAAACCGACAAAGATGCACAAGAAGCACTCATCCATGGTATAATCCTTACCGAAACCAAGAACGAAAAAAAATACTGGGAAATCTACGGCGAAAACGGCCGCTATGACAGCAAGAACCACGTCGCATCGCTTCACAACCTCGTCGGCAACATCTACGACGGCGATGAAATTACAATGAGCTTTGAATCCGCACGCGGAGCCTACGATTCCAAAAAAAAGCAAATCACCCTCTACGAGGAAACTTTTATCGTACTCAAAGACGGGGTGACACTCTCGGCAAACGAGCTTGTCTGGTCGGGTTCTGAAAACCCAATCATAGCGCGCAACAACGTCAGAGTAACGCGCGGCGGTGATTTTTTGGCCACAGCCGACGCTATTGAAATCAGTCCTGATTATAGTAAAATTAAAATTAGCGGGAATTCAAATTCCAACATTTATAAAGGCCGGGCTCAGCCCGGCTCCGGAAAATAGGTTTCCCGACAAAAATTAGAAAGGCAGAAAAAATGAAGAAGCTTTTAGCAGCACTAATAATATTAACCGGTCTTGCCGTCTGCGCGTCCGATCTTGTAATTGAGTCCAAAACCCAGACCTACTCTGAGGCCGAGGGCAAGATAAAATTTGATGGCGACGTCAAGGTGAAAATTGACGACCTGTCCGTCACAGGCACAAGCGCCGATATCAGCATTGACTCAAAAAATAAACCCGATACCGCAACGTTTTATGACAAGCCCTACGCGGTTGAGGTTAAGAAAAACAAAAAACGCGAGGTTAAAGCCAATATCTTGAAGGTTTCGCTGATAACAAAAATCGTACGCGCCGAAGGCGACACACAATCGGTTGTTTTTGACGGCAAGGTGCCGGTTGTCGTGATAAACTCCGATATTCAGGAGTACAACACCCAAACCGGCGTTATGAACGCCGAGGGCTCGGTGACGATTTTGTACAAGGATATAGAAACATTCTCGGACAAGGCAACCATCAAGACGACCAAAAGCGGCGATTTGCAAAACATTGAGCTTGCAGGCAGCGCAACAATCAAAAACAAAGGGATTGAATCATCCGGTGACAAGCTTGTTTACAACGACGGGACAAAGGTCTTGACCGCAACCGGCAACACAACAAGCAATATTATTATGGATGACGGGACAAAACTTGTCCTGAAATCCGTCAACCAGGAGCTTATCCAGAATAAAAATATCTTCAACGCCAGCGGGAACGTGCGCGTCTGGTATCAGGATTATTACGCAACAGGGCCCAAAATGACGGTTTATCCCGACCCTAAAACCAACAAATCAAATGAGATATATTTCACCGGCCGTTCAAGCATCACGCAGGGTGTGCGGACAATCTTTGCGGACAAAATCCGGATGACAATGGATCCAAAAGATTTTCAGGCGGAAGGCAACACGCGCACGGTAATCAAGAATGTCGGCTCCGGCAGCGACGGTGTTGGACTGGGTCTGTGATGAAAACCGTTGAGGATTATAACAACAAAGGGATTGAGTGCGCCGAGGCCGGTGAACTGGAAAAAGCGATTGAGCATTTTTTGCACGCGCAAGAGCTCGACCCGAAGGCCGCGCAGGTTTATATAAATCTTGCGGAAGTCTATTGGCGTCAGCGCGATTTTGAAAGCGGTATCGGGCTGCTTTCGCGCGGGATTGATGAAATTAATGATGCGCTTGCGCTCAGGCACTACCTGGCGCGATTTTATATGGAAGACGCTAAACTGGATTTGGCGATAGACGAGCTGGAAAAAGTTTTGGATGCACAGCCGGAAAACTTTGACGCCTATTACGATTTGGGAAAGGTGCATTTTGAGCTGGGAAATTGGGAGCTGGCCGCGGAGAATTTTGAGAACGTGCTTGAATTCAAAGAAAACGAGTGGGTTTATTTTGCGTTGGCGCAGGCTTACGAAGCAAACAATGAGGTGGACAAGGCGATTGGAAACTACCTGAAAGCGATTGCGCAAAACGAGGGGTTCAAACCCGCGTACAAAAAGCTGGGGATTTTGTTTTTGGCGCGCGGCGACCACAGCGATGCGGTTGAATATTTTGAAGACTATATAAAACTCGGGGTACCGGACGACGAGGCCGCGCAGGTTAACGGGCTTATTGAGCGGATTAAGAAATTGTGATATAATATTGACATGAAAATGTCCGCGCAAAACCGTTTGATTATATCGGTGCTTATTTTAAGTACGGTTTTGATTGCCGCAATCGCGCTCGGAGCCGTCTTTCACGTAAAACAATTGCTGTATGCGGGCCACGATTTGGACAAAACTTTTGCGCTTGTGCGCGCCTCAATGCTGTTTGGGCTCGGGCTTATTTGGGTGTTGTTTGCGGCGGCGTTTTTGGCGAACACGTATCTTGTTATGCGCGAGTTGAAAATCTTCCACAAAGGTGTGCGCAAAATCTCAACCGGCCAGTTTGGATACAAGCTGCGCAACGCGGATGTCAGCTCAAAGTCGCGCGAGCTTTTTAACTCGTTTAATACAATGTCAAACACCCTGCAACTGTTTGAGGAGCAGACCGTTGAGCAGCTGACGCTGGAGCGCAACAAATTAGAGGCGATTTTGATGAGTATCGCAAACGGCGTTGTTGTGTGCGACAACTTTGACTCTGTTGTGCTGGTAAACGACCACGCGCAGGCGCTTTTGGGCATTGATGCGGAAATAAAAATTCAAGATTATGCGGACTCATCAGGCAATTTTTGTTTCAAAGACAAAATTGAAGAGTTCAAAGACACCCCGCTTGAGTTGATGGAGAACCGGCCGCTGGAGTTTAATATTCTGGTTGACGGGCGCACGATAAAATCCGTTATTTCCCCGATGTTTACGCGCAACAAGGATTACGTGGGCTATATAATCGTGCTGATTGATATGACAAAAGAGGCCGAGATTGACAAGATGCGTTCACATTTTATATCAAATGTTTCGCACGAGCTGCGCACACCGGTGACGGTTTTAAGAAGCTATATCGACACTTTGCACAACTGCGGCGCAGAGTTTAACGAGGCGGAAAAGCAAGAGTTTGTCGGAATAATTAATACCGAAATCATCCGGCTCAACAGCATGGTTAACGATATTCTTGATTTTTCAAAGCTGGGTGAAAACCAGAGTATTGAAAAATCGGTTAACAATCTTGTGCAGATAGTTGAGAGCGCGGTTAAACAATTGCGGGTGCTCGCAAAAGAACAAAATCTGACGATTGCGGTCTCAAAAGATGGCGAGATTCCCGATATGATGTTTAACTACGACTCGATTGAGCGCGCGTTTACGAACCTTTTGTCCAACGCGATTAAATATTCACCAAACGGCGGGATGATTGAAGTTGCGCTCGTCAGCCGGGGTGACACGGTTGAAGTCAGTGTCACAGACCAGGGTCCCGGTATTGCGGCCGAGCACCAAAGCCGGATTTTTGACAGATTCTACCGGGTGGAAAATAACACACACACGATTAAAGGCACAGGTCTCGGGCTGCATCTTGTAAAAACCGCTGTTGAAAAACACCACGGCGGCGGAGTTTTTGTAAAATCCGAGCCGGGCCGCGGCTCAACATTCGGGTTTGTGCTGCCGACAGCAGACGGCGCCGGTGTCAATTTGCGATAGAAATCAAGGCCGCATAATTTTGCTCACGGCCCCATAATTTTGCCGGCCGCTAGTCTTAATGAAGTAAATTTATATTAAGACTTGACGAAACGCAAGTAAAATTATATAATGGGGAGGTTAACATTTTAGGAGGTTATTTATGAAAGACAATTGTTGCAGTATTGAAAAGGTTACTTGTAAGAAAAACCTGTTCTGGAAATTGTTCCTGGTGAGTTTTGTTCTCTTGACATACACTTACATAGCAGTTGTAATTGGTTATGAAGCGATTCAGCAGCTTGCGGAAGCTTCGTTGAGAGTTAAAATCGAGCAGTTTGCGGCAATCAGCTCAAACGCATTTGAAATCTGGAAAGTTCTTGTGATTCAATTCACTTTGATACCTGCTTTGGTATTCACATGGATTGAATATGACATGAAGAACAAGAAGTAAGTAACGAAAGTTATTTAAAACCGCCTCGTTTGGGGCGGTTTTTTTATGCCAATTCTTCAAGCGCGGCAAGTTTCATCAGCGGAATGCTGGGTTTTTTGCGCAAAGCCGGCGCAGCGGTTGAAAACGTACTTGCGGCGGTAGTGCTTGCGGCAGTGTTTGCGGCGGCGGGCGCATCATTGAACCAAATCTCCTGCGCAGCGGCGGCCTGATGGACAAGCATATCCAGCCCGTTAATCGTTTTTAGCCCGAGTTTTTCGGCGTCTTTTATGAGCAGGGTTTTGCGCGGGTTGTAGATAAGGTCGTAAACAATCGCGTCCGCACCCATCGTAGAGAGCGCGCTGCGGCTGACCGGCTGCATATCGGCCGAGTTGCCGAGCATCCCGATTGGCGTCGCGTTAACCAAAATAGCAAACTCGCTCAACCCGCCGATTTTTTCAATTTGGTGGATGTGGAAAGTTATATCCTCAAATTTTTTGCGCATAAAGTTTAGTTTATCGAGCGCATTAGGGATAGAGCGCGTAAAAAATGTTATCTCTTTGACTTTCATCAACGCAAGCGCTGCAACAACCGCGTGCGCCGCACCGCCGGTACCAAGGATTGCCGCACGTTTGCCTTGCAGGCTCACATCTGCCAAAGTGTTCTGAAACCCGATTATATCGGTGTTGTAGGCAGAGAGCGTCTTGTCAGTCTCAATTTTGACCGTGTTCACGGCGCGCGCAAAATCCGCACTGGGCTCAATTTTGTCCACAAACATCGCAACCGGCAGCTTGTAGGGAATAGTGACATTAAACCCGGAAAACCCGCCTGATTTCAGCTGCTTGATTGTGGTAACCAAATCGTCTGTTTCAATAAGCTCGTATTCGGCATCAATACCGAGGCTTTTGAACCCCGCCTGATGAATAACCGGCGAAAGCGAATGTGTCAGCGGATTCCCGATTAGCGCGAATTTATTCATTACCCGATGCCTCCTCACTCACCCCGTCATGTACCCCGATTTCTTTTTTGTAGCTGCAGCCTTTGACCTTGTTTGAGCATTCAATCACATCGCCTTTTTTGAGAATTTTTTTGACCAAAAGCGCGCCGCACTCGGGGCAAACCTCGCCCGTTGGCTCGTTCCAGAGCGTGAAATCGCACTCAGGGTATTTGTCGCACCCGTAAAAAACCGTGCCGCGCTTGGATTTGCGCTCAACTACTTCGCCTTTTTCGCATTTGGGACACTTCACACCGGTTGAGCGGCGGTAAGGCTTTCTGGCGCCGCACGCCAGGCACTCGGTGTATTTGCCGTAAGGCCCGACCTTGAAAACGCACTCCCCGCCGCATTTTTCGCATTTGATATCGCATGCCTCGGGCTCCGACGGTGCCTCGGCGTTCAAGGACATCATTGTTGTGCATTCGGGATAACCCGAGCATCCAAGGAATTGCTGGCCCTTGCGGCTGGTGCGCAAAACCATTGGTTTGCCGCAATTCGGGCAAGTCTTACCGCTTTCAACAACAACTTTTTCGGTGCCGGCTTTACCCACCGTTTCCATGAACGGGTCATAGAAATCCTGCAAAACCTTGTTCCAAACGGCTTTGTTTTCGGCAATCCTATCCAGCAGCGTTTCCATGCCGGCCGTGAATTTATAATCCATAATGTTTGTAAAGTCGCTCACAAGCTCTTTTGAAACCGTGCGGCCCAAAAGCGTCGGCGCAAGCGCCTTGTCCAGTTTTTCAACATAGTTGCGGGTCTGGATTTTTGTTATGATTGACGCATAAGTGGACGGGCGGCCGATTCCGTGTTCCTCAAGCGCTTTAACCAGCGCAGCCTCGGAATATCTGGGCGGCGGCTGGGTGAAATGCTGCTTTGGCATAATTTTTTTGCAGCCGAGTTTGTCCCCTTGCTCCAAATCAGGAATTTTTTTACTCTCCTGCGGTTCATCCTCATCGTCGTTGTAAAGTTTCAAAAACCCGTCAAAAGTTATTTTGCTCGTGCTCGCACGTAAAATGTAGTCGCCCGCACTTATCTCAACGGTTTTGTTTGCGACCTGCGCGTTTGTCATTTGCGATGACATAAACTTGTTCCAAATCAGTTTGTAAAGTTTGTACTGCTCGGGCGCCAAATATTCTTTTATACTGTCTGGCGTACGCTCGGGGTACGAAGGGCGGATTGCCTCGTGCGCATCTTGCGCACCCTCTTTTTTACCGTAGCTGTTGGGCGTTTCAGGGTAATACTTTTCACCGTAATTCCCGAGAATAAACTCTTTTGCCGCATCGCGCGCATCATCTGAAATCCGCACGGAATCTGTTCTCATATAGGTGATAAGCCCGACCGCGCCGCTTTCAAGCTCGATACCTTCGTAGAGTTTTTGCGCAACCTGCATGGTTTTTTGCACGCCATACCCGAGTTTGCTGCTGGCCTCACGCTGCAAGGTGGATGTGATAAAAGGTGCCGTCGGCTTGCGCTGCGTTTGTTTGCGCGTGACCTTGGCCACCTCGTATTTTGTGGTCTTGGCGCTCAAATAATCAACAGCTTTTTGCGCATCTTTTTCGTTTGAAATCTCAATTTTTTTGTCTTTGTATTTGGAAAGCTCAGCCTCAAATTCCGCACCGTCTTTATCAAGCAGCGCAGCGATTGTCCAGTATTCCACCGGGATAAATTTTTCTATTTCTTCTTCGCGCTCGCAAATCATGCGCAGCGCAACAGATTGAACACGGCCGGCTGACAGCCTGTAGTTGCCGAGTTTTTTCCACAATACGGGGCTTAATTTATACCCCACGAGTTTGTCCAATATCTGGCGTGTCTGCTGGGCTTTGACTTTGTCCATATCAATCGAGCGCGGGTTGTCAACAGCGGATTTCACGGCCTTTGGCGTAATCTCGTTGAACTCAATTCTTAAAATCTTGTTATCAGGCACTTTCAGCGCCTCGCGGACATGCCAGGCAATCGCTTCACCCTCGCGGTCAGGGTCGGATGCCAGATAAATTTTGTCAGATTTTTTTGCGAGCTCGTTCAGCTTATCCACGACTTTTTTCTTTTCCGGGATGACATTGTACTGCGGCTCAAACCCGTTTTGCACATCAAACCCGAGGTCGTTTTTCGGCAAATCACGGATATGCCCGAAGCTCGCCTCAATCGTAAAATTATCGCCCAAAATCTTTTTTATTGTTTTAGATTTTGCGGGCGACTCAACGATAACCAGCGCTTTATCTTTAGGCTTAGCCGGTTTGTCTTTTGTAGCGGTAGGCTTTGCCAACTCGTTTACCTCTTTCTGTACCTGTCACCGTCAATCTTTTCTATTATGCCTTTTAACTCCATTACTGTCAAGTCGGTTAGTAAATCTTCAAGTTTCAGGTTCGTTTGCGCGAGGATTTCATCGGCTGTGAGCGGTTCGATTTCAATTGCGTTCAAAATCGGGTCGTCCTCCGGGGACAAAAGCGGCAATTGTTCGGTTTTAATCTCCCATTTGAGCGCCTCTAAAATATCATCGGCGCACGTCACAAGCGCCGCGCCGGTTTTTAACATCTTGTAGATACCGGCTGTGTTGGGGTTTGAAATCAGACCGGGCATACACATAAGCTCGCGGCCTTGTTCAAGCGTAAGGTTTGCAGTCGTGAGCGCACCGCTTTTAAGCGATGCCTCCACAACAAATGTCCCGGAGGAAAGCCCCGATACAATACGGTTCCGCTGCAAGAACCGAAACGGCAGCGGCTCAAATGTCGGGAAAAACTCTGTCACCACAACGCCGCCGCCATTGATGATGCGCTCATACAGCTGTCTGTTTGCCGCGGGATACGTGAAATCAAACCCGCTTGCGATAACACCTATTGTTTTGAGGTTGTTCGCCAGCGCCGACTCGTGCGCCGCGGTATCAATGCCCGACGCGAGCCCGGAGACCACGCAAATATCAGTGTTCCCCAGCTCCGCGATAATCTTTGCCAGCTGAGCACGCGCCGATGTCGATGCCCTGCGTGAACCCACCACCGCCAGCGTCCTGTCAAGATTCACCCCTTCCCAGCTGCCCTTGTAATAAAGCACCGCCGGCGGGGTCTCAATTTGTTTCAAAAGCGCGGGATAATTTTCATCATCAAAAGTCAAAAATTTCACACCCCGGCTCTGCACAAATTCAACCGCTTTATCAGGATTTGTTTTATCGCGCAAAGCAAGGAATTTTTGGGCCTGCTTGATATTTAACCCGTCAATTTGCTCCAAATCCTGCTGGCACGCCTCCCAGGCTGATTTTATATCACCAAAATAGTTATAAAGCCGCCGGACAAACTCGCTATCAATTTTTTCTATTGACGAAAATGCTACCCAATATTTGTCCATGTCATCCCCGCTGGCAAATCGTGCGCGCAACATGCACGCCTGAAGCCGACGCCTGAATAAGTCCGCGTGTAACCCCTGCGCCGTCGCCGATGGTGAAAAGGTTCTTCACCCCTTCTGTCTCAAGCTCATCGGTCAACTTGACCCGCGCGGAGTAGAATTTCACCTCAATCCCGTAAAGCAGAGTGTAGCGCGAAGCCGTTCCGGGCGCGATTTTATCAAGCGCGCGCAGCATCTCAATTATGCTTGTCATCTGCCGATACGGAATAACAAGGCTCAAATCACCCGGTGTCGCACACGTCAAAGTCGGTTTGATGACGCTTGAATTTATCCGCTCAGGCGTTGACCTGCGGCCTTCAAGCAAATCGCCGAACCGCTGCACCAAAATCCCGCCGCCGAGCATATTCGCCAACCGCGCAATATGCTGACCGTATTGGATTGGTTCTTTGAACGGTTCAGTGAATTTTTTGCTGACCAGAAGCGCAAAGTTCGTGTTCTGCGTGGTTTTTTTCGCGTAACTGTGTCCGTTAACAGTTGATATCCCGTTGTAGTTTTCCTGCACAACCTCGCCGTTCGGGTTCATACAAAATGTTCTGACCTCATCGCCAAAAGTCGGCGAGTAATAAACGAGCTTTGACTCATACAACTTATCCGTAATCGGCTGGAACACAGGCGCCGGCAGCTCAACCCTAACCCCGACATCAACCGCATTGTTGACCATCCCGATTTTGTTTTTTGCAAACTCTTGCGTCAGCCAGTCCGCACCCTCGCGGCCGGGCGCGATAATTGTGTATTGCGCGCTAATCGTGTCGCCGTTATCAAGCACAATCCCTTTGACCTGTTCGCATTCAACGATAAGGCTCTTTGCGCTGACGTCGTTTAATATCGTAATTTTTTTATCCAGAAAGTCCTGCATGTTCTTCAAAACATCCAGCGACCGCTCTGTACCCAAGTGCCGCACCGGTGAATGGACAAGCTTAAGCTCGGCAAGCGCCGCCTGACGCTCAATCTCGCGGAAAACCTTCATATCCGTGCCAAAAACCTCGTCCGTTGCACCGTAATCCAAATATAATTTGTCGGAGTAATCAATAAGCTCCTCAACTTTTTTGCGGCTCATGTAATCCACAAGGTTGCCGCCGACATCAGGCGTCAGCGTCAATTTGCCGTCAGAGAACGCGCCTGCACCGCCCCAGCCGCACAAAAGCCCGCACTTTTTACACGACGGGCATTTGTCATACCCCTCGCGCAAAAGACATTTGCGTTTTTCTATCTTTTGACCTTTTTCAACCAGAACGACTTTCCAGTCCGATTTGAGTTTTGTTATCTCCAAAGCCGCAAAAATCCCCGCGGGACCCGCGCCTATTATCGCTACGTTATACATCCTCACTCCTCCGGTAAAAATTATACCACAAACAAATTATCCTATGCGGCAAAACTTAATATCGTTCACTTCAAGTTTTTTACCGTTGCTTTTCATATTAATATGCAGCCCCAAAAACTTGCCGCCTTTTTTCAGATAAGCACTCTTATCATCGGCAAACTCTTTAATCTTATCAACAAACTCGGCGTTTGCGTTATAAACCTCGTGCGTCTTGGTGTGGCCTGCCTTGTGGTAGCTTTTGCGTTTAGCTTGGCCGATGTCAGCGCTCAAAACCGACATATACGCCGCCTCGTAACCGGTGAAAATGTAATCCTTGCCATACGCGCTTCTTATCTGCATTGTGGCGTTATCCGGCGTCTGCTCACCATCCAAAATCTTCACGGCGGTGATATCTTTATCGTGCATTATATATCTGTTTAAAATCCTGCTATCGTCAGTGTTTTTCGGGATAGTCGTCACGATTTTGCGGAACTTGTTAAAACACTGCTCCACCGTTTTGTCATCAACAGTCTGCCGCCCGTCAATAAAAACCTTGACAGGTATCACACTTGTAAAACTTTGATTATTTGCAATTCCAACTTTCATGGTTTCATTAAACCATGAACAAAATAAAATTTGCTAGTAAATTTACAGATGTTTTTCAATATTTGTAACAATTGTTGATTTTGGCAGCAAACCGACCATCCGTTCAATCGCCTTGCCGTCTTTGAACATCAAAAGGCTGGGCAAACCGCTTATCGCATAGTCTTTTGCGGTGTTTATATTCTCGTCCGTGTTGAGTTTGACAAACTTAACTTTGCCGCCGAATTCATCTGCAACCTCGTCTAAAACCGGTCCCAATTTTCTGCACGGACCGCACCACGGCGCCCAAAAATCCACCACAACAGGAGTTGACGACTCCAACACTTCCCCTTGAAAATTTGAATCATTAATATCCATCGCGTTTGACATATTCCCTCCTTTTTTTACAATAATAGCACAAAAAGGGTTTTCATGCTATTATTACAACAGGTAATATATTGCGGAATCAGAGGGCTTATGGCGCGCAAAAAAGATATAGAAATTGTTCTGGACATAGAAACAACAGGGCTTGATTATACAAAAGAAAAAATGGTGGAGTTCGCCGGTGTCCGGCTGGAAAACGGCAAGATAAAAGACACTTTTCAAACACTTATCAACCCGCAGCAGCACATCAGAAAATCGTCTATGGCAATCCACGGTATCACCGAAGAAATGGTCGCCGACGCGCCGACAGAAGATCAGGTTATTGAAAAAATCCTTGATTTTATCGGCGATTTTCCAATAATTGCGCACAATGCCGTGTTTGATTACTCGTTTTTGAACGAGTCCTCGCTGCGTTTCAACGGAAAAGAACTCACAAACCCGCGCGTTGACACCCAGCACATGTTTAAAGAAGTTTTTCCCGAGCTTGACTCGCACGGGCTTGGCGTTTTGACCCAAAAATTCAACGTTGAGCTGGTGAACCACCACCGAGCAATGGACGATGCGATGGGGCTCGCAATGGCATATCCGGAGCTGAAAAATCTCTACCTGCAAAAATACGACTGGGAAGTCAAGCAGCTTGATAACGCCGAATATCTTTTTGAACGGTTTTTGCGAATCCAGCAGACAATCAGCGTGCTCCAATCCGAACTGCACGACCTAAAATCTGTTTTCAAACTATATTTTGAACAGGGCAACCCGCCTTTGACCGCGCAATCGGGCGAGATGATGGTTTACAACTCAAAACAAAATTTCACCTACGATTTTTGCCGGATAAAAGATATTCTGGACGAAGCCGGGGTCCTCGAAAAAGCCGTCCGTGTAAACTGCGGGTTCATTGACCGATTTTTGCACCGGCTTGACGAAGAAAAGCAAGACATAGTGCGCGGTGCGCGCTCCGGCCTGTGTGAAACCCGCAATATACAGGTCATTAAAGCCAACCGCGACTGATAAGCACTACCCGAGCAAATCCGGCCGGCGCTCACGGGTGCGGATAAGGCTTTGCTCGCGGCGGTATTGCTCAATCTCTTTGTGGTTGCCGCTTAAAAGAACATCCGGAACCAAAAGCCCGCGGTATTCACGCGGTTTGGTGTAGTGCGGGTATTCCAGCATCCCGTTTGCGTGGCTGTCGTCGTGCGCGGAATTTATTGTACCTTCAACCTTGCGGCTAACGGCATCCATCAGGCAAAGCGCAGGCAGCTCCCCGCCGGTTAACACAAAATCGCCCACCGAAATCTCGCGCGGCTTAATAATCTGCCGGATACGTTCGTCAAACCCTTCATAGTGCCCGCAAAGCATAACTATCTGGTCAAACCCTGCCAGCTCGCGCACAATTTTTTCGTTCAACGGCTCGCCCTGCGGCGTCAACATAACCGTTATACTGTTTTCGCACTTACCCACCGCTTCCCACGCGTCCACAAACGGCTGCGGCGCCAAAACCATCCCTGAACCGCCGCCATAGGGCGTGTCGTCAACTTTTTTGTGCTTATCAAGACTGAAATCGCGCGGGTTTAACGTGTTCACATTTATCAAATCCGCATCACGCGCGCGTTTTAAGATACTGAACGAGCAGTACGTTTCAATCATCTCGGGAAACAAAGTTAAAACATCAAACCTCATTCAAGCAGCCCTTCAATATTGTTGATTGTGACCGTTTTTGCCGCCAAATCAATATTTGTTACAATATCTTTGACAAACGGCACCAGACAAACCTTGCCGGATTTGGTTTTGACTGAGAGTAAATCCGTCGCCCCGTTGTTTGAAACACCCACAACAACGCCCACGCTGCACACACCATCATTTACCCTTACCCCGACTAAGTCGCCAATCAAAAACTCGTCCTCGCCCAACGCGTCCTTGCGCGCGGACTCGTCCACAAAAAGCACCGCACCTTTGAATGGCAAAAGTTCGTCAATAGAATCAATCCCATCAAACTTCACAATAGCAAAGTTTTTGTGAGCGCGCGCGCTCGCGATTTTGAACGGCTTGTCCTGAATAAAAACCTCATCAAGCGTCAAAAAAAACTCAATATCAGAAACGCCGACCTTGGCCTCGCCTTTTATCCCGTGGAAATTGAGGATTTTGCCGACAGAAATTTGTTTAGCCATCTACTTTTTTCTTGCGCGCAGCTTTTTTAGGTTTTTCTTGCGCATCTTCTTTAGGTGCGTCTTGAGAGGCAGCCCCCCCATTTGCCCCCTTAAATTCCGCAGGTGCGTCTTCGCGCTCCTGATTCCAGCGCTGCAAGCCCATTTGAGAGCGCACAAGCCGAATCCCGACGTGAACGCGCCATTCATCCATCTTCAACTGAATCGCGATGATTTTGTGGCAGCCGATTGGCGGCAGCGGCAAAAGCGGTTCATAAAGCGTTTTTATCGCAAGCAGCTGGTCCGGTGAAATCGCCAGTTTGCGTTTTGGGAACTGGATTTTTGGCAGCATCATTTTTTGTCTGATAAGGTTTATGCCGAAAAATACTTTGCGCGGCTCCAACCCGATTTTTTCGCCGATTGTTTCGTGCGCATCAGGGTTTGGCAGCGGAAGCATTGCTTTGTAGAGCAATTCTATTTGTTCAAGCTGTTCGCGGCTGACTAAAAGCTGTTTTTGGCCCTGCGGACGCCCGCCGCCGGGTCTAAACCCGCCCGGTCTGCCGCCTTGCGGTCTGTACCCGCCCGGTCTTCCGCCGCCTTGCGGTCTATTGCCGCCGTAACCTCCGCCTTGCGGCCGGTTTCCGTATCCGCCGCCGCGGTTGTAGCCGCCTTCACGGTTGTAACCGCCGCCCTGCGGTCTGTTGTAGCCGCCGCCTTGATT
>DBCX01000016.1:27774-29674 GCA_002293275.1 Cyanobacteria bacterium UBA947
GCCGTAACCTCCGCTGTGCGATTGACCGCCGCGATTGTCTCGGTTATATCCGCCCTCACGGTTGTAGCCGCCGCCGCGGTTGTCGCGGTTGTAACCGCCGCCCTGATTTGGGCGCTGCTGCGGACGCGGACGTTCTTCACCAAAGCTATATCCGCCCTGCGGCGCAGGTTCTGACGGCATCAAATCCTTGTCCGCATACAGACATTCCGGACAGATAACTCTTTTGGGGTTTTTTGTGTCAAATTCACGACCACACTTGATACACTTGTTTACGTACATACTTGCCTCTTAATATTCGGGTTAAAAAATTGCTCCTCGCTAAATAAAATCTAAAATAAAACAACAACTCTGGAAACATCTTAACATATTTTTACAACTATGTCAAGTGGGCAAATGTATAGGCTCTACCCAAGACGCCCGCGCAGAATTGTGCTGCCCTGCTCGCCACACTGACGTGTGTCGACACCGGCAGCACCTGCTCTGCCGCGCAGCTGCCCGCAGGCCGCGTCAATATCCGCGCCGCGCTCTAACCTGACTGTAACCTTTTTGCCCGACTGCTCCAACACCGACTTAAACCGCATAACAGCGTTGCCCGATGGTTTTTCGTAGCGGTCGTCCACCGAATTATACGGAATCAAGTTCACGTTACATTTTATATCTTTAATATAATGCGCAAGCTCAAGTGCCGCATCCGTGCTGTCGTTTATCCCTTTTATCAGCAGATATTCAATCGTCACGCGCCTGCCGGTCTGACCTGTGTAATTTTGAAGCGCGGACTTCAAATCCGCCATATTATATTTGTTCTCAATCTCCATAATTTGCGCACGAACCGCGTGGTTTGGCGCGTGCAGCGAAACCGCCAGCGTTGATTGCATCTTGCGCGCGGCAAGCTCGTTTATCCCGCCAATAATCCCCGCAGTTGAAACCGTCAGACGCCTTGCCCCAATCCGGAAACTCTGTGAGAAAATCTCCATCGCCCGCAGCACATTATCCAAATTCAAAAGCGGCTCGCCCTGCCCCATAAACACAACATTTGTAACCTTCAAACCCGTATCGCGCTGGATAACAAGCACCTGTTCAATAATCTCTTTATACGTCAAATTACGCACAAACCCCTGTTTTCCCGTCGCACAAAAACTGCACCCAACCGCGCAGCCAATCTGAGAGCTCACGCACGCCGTCAAATTCGCCCTGTTATCAAAGCGCATCAAAACCGTCTCAACGCAGCCGCCATCAGCAAATTCCACTAAATATTTTATCGTACCGTCCGTGCTTTCTTGTTTTTGCGCGATTTTCACATCAGTCACCTGCGCAACTTGCTTCAATTCCTCACGAAATGCCGCCGACAAATCTGTCATTTGGTCAATGTTTGACGCGGATTTCAAATAAACCCAATTGTGAATCTGACGCGCGCGAAACTTTGACGCCCCAAGGGTGTCCGTGATTTCCTCTATATCCTGTAATGTCAGGCCTGTAAGCGTTTGCATTTTGTCTCCATGTCATGCCGAACTTGATTNNCCTGAAACAAGTTCAGGACGACGTTGATTGTGGTATCTTATCTCTATAGTAATTAAGAATTTCCAATGTTGCGTGCAGCATCAGCGCAACCGGTTGAACCTGTTGCCGCCACTGATAAAACCCGCAGGATTCCGGCAAAATTGAAAGCGGGTTGTCCGGAAAGTCGCGGCAAATCTGCGGCCTGTTCTCATAATCTGTGCAGCGGTTGCAATCGTTGAGTTTCGGGCAGTGATAGAAGTAAACCTCATCGCTAATCGTGTCGTCCAGAAGCTGCAAATATTCCGGATAAACCTCACTTGCTTCCTCACGCGTCGCATACGGCACAAACACGCTCAAAAACTGGGTCGCAAACCGGTCGCCCCCGGCCGCCTTTTGCTTTAAT
>DBCX01000016.1:29693-29907 GCA_002293275.1 Cyanobacteria bacterium UBA947
CACATAAATTTTTCGCGGTAGAGCAAAATCTCCTGCCACTTGCGGTGGATTTCTTTTGCAATATCGTTTTCAAACATATCCAGCACCTGAGCCTGCCATTTTGCGCCTGCGCTGCCGGCCTCGTAGGTTTCAAAAATATCCTCCACACCCGCAGGGCACAAATCCGCCACGCGCTTTTGCACCTGCTCAACCATCGCAAGAAAAATCCCGCGAT
>DBCX01000001.1 GCA_002293275.1 Cyanobacteria bacterium UBA947
CCAAGGTGAATAATTGAGCTGGTGACAAGAAAAATCCTTTCGCGCAAACGTAAGGTTCAATCGAGCTTGCGTTTGAATATCCAAGCCGCCAGCGAGAGCGTCACGGCCGAAATACACAATAGCGGAATAATATTTAAAACGATATCTGCAGCGTGCATTCCCTTGAAAATAATCCCTTTTGTAAGCAGCATAAAAAACCTCACCGGGTTAAGCCAGGTTAAATGCTGGAAAAACAACGGCATATCTTCAATCGGAGAGATGAATCCCGATATCAAGATAGCCGGAGCCTGAAATGTAAACACCCCCAAGATTGCCTGCTGCTGGGTTTTGCAAAGCGATGAAATAAACAAACCAACCCCTGTTATAGAAAGCAACGCCGCGATAACTGATATTAAAAACCAGAAAAGCGACCCCACAAACGGTATCTTGAAAAATATCATACATGCAGAAATCATAATCAGCGTCATTATTACAGAAATTATCATAGGCGGAATGGTTTTGCCTACAAGGATTTCAAATGATGTAAGCGGGCTCACAATAAGCTGGTCAAATGTTCCCAGCTCCCTCTCGCGGGCAATGGAAAGCGCCGTGAGCATAAGCGTTATTACAAGCGCAAGAATCGTAATAATCGAGCCGAGCATATACCATTTGTAATCAAGATTTGGATTGAACCAGTTTCTCACAATAGCGTTTATCGAGGCCCCTTGGTTTTGCGTCGGGCAGGAGGTCAGCCCAACCGGATTTGCAAGCGTGAAACCCGCTATAATCTGACTGGCGTAAGAACCCGCAATCGCCGCGGAGTTGGTCTGGCGGCCGTCAACGATAACCTGAACGTTTGGGCTCTGGCCGCGCCGCAGCTTTGTTGCAAAATCATTGTTTATCTCGAGCGCCATTTGGACTTTCTGGGTTTCAATCTCATGCTTGACCTCCTGTTCGTTATTTACATAAATCATATGCCGAAACCAGCGCGAATCTCTGAAATGCGACACGAGTTCGCGCGATTCGAGGGTATTACTCCTGTCCAAAACAGCCACATTTATATTTTTAACCTCCATAGTTAGCGCGTTTGCAAAAATAATCAACTGCAAAAGCGGAGGCACGACAATAACCATCCTGCTTTTCGGGTCTTTCCAGATTGTCAGAAATTCTTTTTTTATTAAAGCTAATAACCGTCCGTTCACTCGAGCCTCATCATTGTTTTGTTGTAAACCGCCACGTACAAAATCACGCCCAGTGCA
Source organism: Cyanobacteria bacterium UBA947 (assembly GCA_002293275.1). Lineage (GTDB taxonomy): Bacteria > Cyanobacteriota > Vampirovibrionia > Gastranaerophilales > Gastranaerophilaceae > UBA947. Next base: position 1,239 of record DBCX01000001.1, read on the forward strand.
ATTAGATATATTGAATTTATTAAAACAATATACCAAATTGTTCCGGCTAAAAATTCACTCAGGATAAAAGTCACAAAGTACCGCGTCGGTATTATATATGTACACCACTGGAATATCTCCGGCATGGAATTTATCGGGAACGTCAAACCTGACAGCATAAGCGCCGGTAAGTAACCGATTGAAAGCGCTGTCTGGCTTGCAAGAAACTGGTCTTTAAGGTTTGTGGAGATAAACAGCCCGACACCCATACACGCGAACAAAAATAATGCGCTCACGCTGAACAGTACCGTCAGACTGCCATGGAACGGGATTCCAAACACTACAATACACATAAAGACGCTAAAAAACATTGACATCATGCCCAAAACAAAATAGGGGATATATTTGCCGAGTACTATGTGTATTTTTTTAACTCCCGTACCTAAAAGCGCCTCCATTGTGCCGCGCTCCCATTCTCGCGCAACGACAAGCGCCGTGAGCAAAATCCCGATTAGCGTCATTGTGACCGCGATCGAGCCGGGCAAAATAAAATAGTGGCTGTTTATTTCCTGATTGTACCAGTAGCGAAGCTCGGCATTCACAGGCGCGCGTCTTATCGAACCGGAGTATTTACTTGTTGAGAGCCATATATTTGCAATTTCCAGCGGATAGCCCAGTGCCAAACTTGCGGTATTTGTTTCGCTTCCGTCTGTTATCACCAGCATATCGCCGGGTTTGCCCTGCGAAAGTTTGCGCGAAAAATCGTTTGGAATAATCACGGCCCCTCGCAGTTTCGAGCGCACAATATCCTCGTACATAAGCTCTTTATCAGAATAAATAACGGCATTCACGTAATTGCTTTGGCTGAATGATTTGATTAGTGTTTGGACTTCTAAGGCGGGGTCGTCATTTTTTATGCCGAGGGTGACTTTGACGGTATCGAGGTTAATCGCGTACATATAAAGCAACAGCAGCATAAGCGGCATCACAAACGCAATAATAATACTGCTCGGGTCGCGAACTATCTGGAAAAATTCTTTTTTTATCAACGCAAACAGAATTTTCATTTTGCGGCCTCGATAAGATTAATAAACGCTTCTTCCATTGTAACTGCGCGGGCGTTTTCTTTAAGCTCTTGCGGGGTGCCGACCGCTATTGTCTCACCGTTGAAAAAAAGGCTTATGCGGTCGCAATACTCCGCCTCGTCCATAAAGTGCGTTGTAACGAGTATCGTAACCCCTTTTTTTGCAAGCGCTCTGATGTGGTTCCAAAACCCCTTACGCGTGATAACGTCAACGCCGGATGTCGGTTCGTCAAGAAATAACACGGGCGGATTATGAATCAGCGCGCAAGCCATAGAGAGCCGCTGTTTATAACCAAGCGGCAATTCGCCGGAGTTCCGGTCGATGTATTTTTCAAACTCGAACACCCGTATAATTTCATCAATCCTGTTTTTTTGTTCTTCTTTATTCAAACCGTAAACCCCGGCGAAAAATTCCAGATTCTGGCGCAGGGTTAAATTCCCGTACAGCGAAAATTTTTGCGCCATGTACCCAAGATGCGAGCGTGCCTTTGAGGGGTTTTCTCTGATATCAACGCCCATAATCTCTGCTGTACCTTCGGTTGGCGTACTGAGCCCGCACATCATCTTGAACGATGTTGATTTGCCCGCGCCGTTAGGACCCAAAAGCCCAAAGATTTCACCCTCTTTTATGCAGAAAGAATTTTTCTTAACCGCATAAAAATCGCCGTATTTTTTTACCAAATCACACGCCTCGACAGGAAATTCAACACCGGAGCTTTGTTTTTTGTAAGCTTTTGCAATAGGGGAGTCCTCCTTTTTATAGCCGCCCATGAAGTCGACTACGTGTTGTTCGAACTCCTGTGACGAGACGCCAAGCTGCTGCGGTTTGCCGTTGAAGATTATTTTCCCCTCGTTCATAACCACAGCCGTATCGAAACTGTGCGCCTCGTCAAGGTAGGCTGTTGACCAAATAACAGTCGTGTCTTGCGCTGAAAAATCCCTGACAAGTTTCATCAACTCTCTGCGCGAAACAGGGTCAACCCCAACCGAGGGCTCGTCAAGCACAAGCAACTCGGGCGAGCCCATCAGCGCACAAGCCAGCCCCAGCTTCTGTTTCATCCCGCCGGAAAGGTCGCCTGCAAGCCTGCCCTTAAATTCTGCAAGGTTTGTAAACTCCAAAAGTTTTTCAAAATCGTGCGGCACATCTTTTAATTCAGCATAAAGTTCGAGGTTCTGGATTACGGTCAAATCCTCATACAGCCCGAACTTCTGCGGCATATAACCGAATTTTTTAGCCGCTATATCTATTTGGCCCGAATCGGGAAGCAAAAGCCCTGTAATCAGCCGCAGCAGTGTTGTCTTACCCGCGCCGTCAGCACCGATAATTCCTGTTATCGTTCCTTTTTCAATATCTAACGACAACCCGTCCACCGCTGCGGCGCCGGCAAAAGTCTTAGTCAGATTCTTTAACTTTACTGCGTATGTCTGCATCGATATCGCTCTCATTTAAATTAATTTTCACAGTGGTTGGCATACCCTGTCGCAAAAATTTATCATCCTCGAACACATAAACCCGGATTCTGTAAACCAAATCAGTGCGTAAGTCTTCGGTCTGGACGGTTTTTGGCGTAAATTCCGCAACAGGCGAAATATAACCGACCCAGCCCGTGTATTCGCGTTTTTTGCCGGTATCAGGGTCGACGCTGTCCGTTAAAACTTTCGCTTTCATACCGTATTTTACGTTCCCCAGATGTTTTTCAGCCACATAGGTGCGAATCCAAATAGGTTTATCTTTTGCCATGGTATAAACCGGCTGACCTTGCGCTATAACCGCGCCGGGCTCTTGAACGCGTGTCATAATAATCCCCGCCGCAGGCGCGTAAACCCTTGTATAGTCCAACTGGTTCTTTGCAAAATCCAGCGAAGAAACAGCCGACTTATGCGCGGCCGCTGACTCGTTACGGTTGTTTGTCAAAGTGTCGCAATCTTGTTTGGAAACAGTATTGTCAGAGCACAACGGCGTTTGACGGTCGTAAAGCATTTGGGAATTGTCTTTTACCGCAAGGGTTCTGGACACTTCCGAAATACTTTTTTCGTAATTTGCTTTGTAATCGCGCTCATCCAAAATCGCCACAAGCTCACCCGGCTCAACAGAATCCCCCTCCTCTTTGAACATCTCTTTTATTATGCCGTTAATTTGAAAACTTAAATCGACCTGACGAATCTCTATGTTGCCAAAAAGCGTCAATTCATTAATATGTTTTTGTTTAAAAATCCGTATTCCCAACATAAGAGCGCAAATAACAAATAAAATCGCAAATACTGTCAACTTTTTCTTCATATTTTGCCCCCTGCCGCCTTGTAAAGCGTCAAATAATTAACCAAACGTGTGGTTTTGGTTTGGATTTGCGCCTGCCGCATGTTTAAAAGCAATTGTTCCGCTGCCAGCAAATCGGGATACGAAATAACGCCGCGCTTGAATTTTTTGTCAGAATCCGCAAAATCACGCGTTTGAAACCGCAATTTTTCGATTGTATTGTTGTCGATATTAGTGTCAACTTTTATTATCACAAGCGCGTCATTAACCTCTTTGACCGCAATCAAATCGGTCTGCCTGTAAGCCTCAAACAACTGTTCATAGCGCGCTTTGTTAATTTTCAGGTTGGCAACCTTTGCGCCGCCAACAAAAATATCTTGTGTTGCGCCAGCAAGAATCGTTGCAATTGTCTTATCCCAGTTGAAAAACGAGCCGGGCAACAATGTATTGAACGCCAAAATCCCGATTATATTAAACGACGGCAGAAACTCTTTTCGTGCGACGCGCACATTAATTTTGGCCATTTCAAGCTGTTTTTCGGCCGCAAGCACATCCGGCCGTGAAAAAATTATATCGGATGAAATCGTATCTGGGATGCGCTCGCAATACTCGAATGTCTCAAGCTTGCCGCGATGGATTTGGCCGCCGGGTGTGCGCCCCAGTAAAACCGAAAACTGTGTCAAGGCGGTTTCGCGCTGCTTGCAAAGATCGCATAATGTATTTTTAGAGGTTTCAAGTTTTTTTTTGGCTGCGTTCAATGCCGCGTGGTCGATAACGCCTTGGTTATAACTCTTTTGTGCACGGTTCACGAGTTCCTCATCAAGCGTAACAACCTTGGCCTGAGTGTCAATCAGGCCGTCATACTGGAGTAGATTTATATAAACCGTTGCAATGTCGCTTACAAGCGCGATTCGCACGGCTTGCTCTTGAAATTGCATCGATTCATAAGCCTTCTTGGAGCTTTTTGTTCTGTCGCGGTTTTTCAGTAGAAAATCCGGTTCATAGCTTGCGACAAACGGCAAAACAAAAGCGTTTTGGCGCATGGGCAGCTCATTAAATGACGGGATGTGGATACCTGCGTAGTTTGCACCCATACTCAAACGCGGGAGCTCTTTTGCAAAGGAAGCTTTGACATTGTTGCGGTATTCTTCCACCTGCCAGACAGCTTTTTGCAAATCGTGGTTGTTTTCCAGTCCCTCGCACACATAATTTGCAAGATAGGGGTCGTCAAATCGCTCGAAAAATTCCGCGGCTTGAACGTTTGAGGCAAAAAACAATATTAATAAAACCCTCAAGAATTTATTCATTACAAATTTATATTGTAATTATAAATCGATGTCAATAACCCTACATACTCATAACCACCTGTTGCACGTCCGACTCAGGTTTAATTCTATTTTTTTTCTTAACCGAAAATTATAACCCCAAGAATAGACGATTGGATTATTAAAAAAACAATATCTTTTTAAATAATA